>JAGWQH010000046.1 GCA_028870115.1 Candidatus Methylomirabilota bacterium | reverse complement strand
TCATCGAGATGGCGGCCGGTAAGATCGTGGTGGAACTATACGAGAACGACGCGCCAGGGACCGTGGCGAACTTCGTCAAGTTGGCCAAGCAGGGATTCTATAACGGTCTCAATTTTCATCGGGTTGAGCCCGGTTTTGTTGTTCAGGGCGGTGATCCGAAGGGAGACGGTACCGGTGGGCCCGGCTACACCATCAAGGATGAGGTCAATAGCCGCAAACATCTGACCGGAACGGTGGCCATGGCGAAGACCGCCGCGCCCAACAGCGCCGGGAGTCAGTTCTATATTACCCTGGCGCCACAACCCAGGCTGGACAGCGGGTACACGGTGTTCGGCCAGGTCGTGGAGGGGATGGATATCGTCATGAAGATCAAGCAAGGGGACATCATGAAGAAGGTCACCATTATTGAGGCCACACGCTGAGTCGGCGCTAGTAAAAACATTGACATTTATATGCGGATGGTGCGATTCTTAATAAGAAATGTCGAAATGTGACGCAGCAGCTTCCGGATTCCGTAGAGAAGGGTGTTAAACCGTAGCGCATCTCATCGCTATTGATAAGGGGGTGTGAAGGGGATGGCGAGTGTGACGGTCAAGGAGGACGAGTCGTTCGAGGGCGCCCTCCGCCGTTTTAAGAAACAGTGCGAGAAGGCCGGGGTCTTGTCAGAACTCCGCAAGCGCGAGCATTACGAGAAGCCAAGTGTCCGCCGCAAGAAAAAATCGATGGCCGCCAGAAAGAAGGCCTTGAAGCGCGTCCACTTCGCTGTAGAGTAGGACGTGAGCGTCTTAAAGACACGATTGGCCGACGACCTCAAGGTAGCCCTCAAGAGTGGAGATCGGTTGAGGACGTCAGTGCTTCGGCTTCTCCATGCGCTCATCAAGAACAGGGAAATAGAAAAACGGGGAGAGTTAGACGACGCGGAAATCATCCAGGCAGTGATCGCGTCCTGTAAGCTCAGAAAAGAGGCCATCGAGCAGTATATAAAGGGGGGACGGGATGATCTGGCCGTGAAGGAGGAGGCCGAGCTTAAGCTCCTCG
>JAGWQH010000045.1 GCA_028870115.1 Candidatus Methylomirabilota bacterium | reverse complement strand
CGATGCTCCGGCTCTCGCGCGCCAGACCGTGGCAGGCGACCTTCCTCGCACATCTCTCGCGCCTGCTCCCGAAGGACGCCAACTGCAATGCAGTTCCGGTGACAGAGGCTAAGATATGAGTTCAACTGCAATATTCCGGTTTATAGGAAGAAGCCTTTACCAATGGAAAGACACGGTGCCCTCTCAATCACTGCAACGTCTGAAGGCACTGTGGGAAGGCCGCCTTACTGCCGCGAAAGAGGCGGCAACACCTGACAATTATATCGCTGAGATGTCTGTCTTTGGTTGGTGGTTTGTTTCGGAAAAGTTCGAGCCTGCTTGGGCAATCAAGCAACTCGATGAGGCTCTCAAGATCGCAGGCAAGGTGGAGCACGAAGAGACAGTTGTAGAGCGGCTTGCCAGACTCTCGCAGAACATGCCACGAGAGGCCGTTCGATGTCTTGAAGCCCTAGTCAAAGGAGACAAGGAAGGCTGGCGCATTCATGGTTGGCGCGTACACATACGGACGATCCTCGTAACGGCGCTTCGTGAGGCTGATCTTGAAACGAGGATCGCTGCTGAGAACCTGATTCACTACCTGGGTAGCCGGGGTTATTTCCAGTTCCGAGACCTCTTGCAAAGCGCCTCTTCCAGCCATTTCCAGGCTTGACGCACGTTCCTGTCTCGTCTATCATCTGATTGAACTAATTAATCAGTTCTTTAGTTGAAAGGAGGTGGAATCCATAGGCACCAGCGTGACAAAGCGTGCGACCAGGGTCGTCTCGGCCCTTACTGCGAGAACCCAGCTTGGGGCGATCATGCAACGCGCACGGGACAGGCAAGAGCGGTTCATCGTAGACCGCCGAGGCGAGCCGCAGGTGGTGATCCTCTCGGTGGAGGACTACTTCCGGAATGTAGTGAAAGAGCCACAGAGCCTTGCGCGGCTCCAAGCAGAAGCAAAGAAACGAGGTCTCGACAAATTCCCGATGTCTGCGATCGATCGGGAAATCCGCCGCATCAGAAAGGTCAGGCAGCGTGGCGTCTGAACCCCGGGCGGTCCTCGATACGAACGTTGTTGTTGCGGCGGTGCTCAACCCGGATGGTCTTCCTGCCGCAATTGTCTCTGCCGCGACCGCGCTGATCTTTAGGCTGTGCCTCTCCGATCCTATCCTCGAAGAATATGGAGAGGTGCTCACGAGAGGCAAGTTCCAGTTTCCGCAGGAAATCGTCGCCAGCCTACTTACCGATCTCGAAGCGACCTCCATGAAGGTCAAGCCCACTGTGCAGCTCTCTCTCACCAAGGACCCCGCCGATAATAAATTCCTCGAATGTGCCATAGCTGCAAACGCTTCCTTTCTTGTTACCGGGAATAGTCGACACTTCCCTCTACGGTGCAGAAACGTACAAGTGATTACGCCCCGCGTATTCTTTGCCCTTCTCGTCGAGCAACTTTCTAGCTAGCCAATGAGAGTGAGCACGCCGACGTTTCCCAGCAAGGGACCGCTCTTTGTTGTCGGACTCCATGGGAAAGGTTAGGGCATCTGGCCGGACGGTCCCATGCGGACCGGGGACGGTTTGCGCGGCCCAACTCCGCGAGCAGTATAGAACACCGATGCGGCCTTTATTGTCTTGCGCGAGCAGGGCTGGAGGTTGGCTCGTCCCCACCCGGGTACATCTTGCCGTTTGTCGATCAATTGCCCACCGTGAGAGGATCCAGCTTGCAATCGAGTTGGGACAGCGTGTCAGGGAACAGCTTTGATGAACAGTGTGATTGGATGGTTGTGGATAGATATGAAGAGCGGAGGCGAAAATTCAAAAAGAGATCCGACCTTTGCTTCTCAGGATTTCAATATAGTCATCCCTGGTACGACTGGTGCGAAAGTTGTAGCTGAAGCGTAGCCCAGACTCTCTGTAAATCTGGGCTGAGGCGGTCTTTCCCTTCTTCGAGGGTAAGGTACAGTTCGACAATGGCTCTCTGGAGATCGCGTAGCGCTTCAGATAGATTAACTCCGAAGCCAAACTCGTCAAGTTCAGTGGCTTCAGCGATAACGTGTTGGTTCTCCTTTGTGATCTTGACAGTAATAGGCGACTGTACCCGCAAGCGCCCATCCCGCAACGTACCAAGGAAAATGTGGTCCGGTAGCATCGGACTTCCTCCAAGTTTTACTACGGCAGACTTGCGTAACCTTACCCTCAGCTTTTGCTCGCGTTGTTACCGTGCGAACTACGATCGTAGCAGAGGACTCCCCGAATGTAGGTCTGCTCGACGATGCGGTCATCTCCCCGAAAGATCATGCGGGAGAGCAGCGCCTCAGGGGAGATGTCCGGCCCTTTGTCTGCCGGTAGGGGGCTGAGTCTCTGTGGATTCACAACGATAAAGTCAGCCTCTTTGCCGCGCCCAAGGCTGCCGATTGTGTCGTCCAGTCCCAACGCCTTTGCGCCTCCCAGTGTCGCCATATAAAAGGCGGTGGCTGGGGAGATGTCTCCACCGCCGAAATCGGGGAGAAAACGGCGGGCGGTGTGTACATACATCGCCGAGCGCATGACTTCAAACGGCGAGAGAGTCGGCCCACCACCCACATCCGACCCTAAACCGATACGCAGGTCCATGTCCAGCAGTTCGCGCAGCGGCATAAGTCCGCTCTTGAGGAAGAGGTTTGAGGTGGGACAGTGGGACAAACAGGTTCCTGTATCCGCCAGCAGGCGCCGCTCCTCTGGGCTGACATAGATTGCGTGGGCCAGGATGGTCTTCGGACCTAAGAGGCCGGCCCTGAAGTAGACATCGGTGTAGCTTCGCGTCTCCGGGAACAATTCCCTGACCCATTGCAGCTCAGTAGGATTTTCAGCTAAGTGGGTTTGAACGTACGCACCATACTGACTGGCCAGCTCACCCACAGCCTTCATCAGAGCCCTGCTGCATGTCGGAGCAAATCTCGGGGTAAAGGCATAGAGCAACCTGCCATTGGCGGCCCCGTGCCACGTCCGGCACACCTCCTCGCTTGCCTGAAGAGATTCTGATGTTTTCTCCAGGAGGAAATCTGGAGCATTCTGGTCCATCATGACCTTCCCGATGATGGCCCTGATCCCTGTTTTTTCCGCCCACTCAAAGGCCACGTGGGTGCTGTCTTTCCGAACCGAGCAATATATGGCAGCGGTCGTTACGCCATGGGAGAGAAGCGAGCGGAAGAAAACGGGACACAGCGTGTTGGCAGCCTCTGGAGTGAACTCCCGCTCTGCCGGATAGATGTCTTTCTTGAGCCACTCCAACAGCTCTTTGCCATACTGTGCAACTGCCGCATACTGAGGCAGGTGAGTGTGAGTATCGATAAAACCGGGTAAGATCAGCCGATCTGAGCAGTCAACGATGGCGACGCTGGGGTACTGCTGATGTATCTCATGGTACGCCCCGACTTTGAGAATTGCGCCGCTCGTGTCTACGACTATTCCTCCGTCTACATGAAATGTATACCGATCTTCTGCTACCGGATTCAAGATCTGCCCGCGGAACAGTCTCACGTGTCGCATGTGGACACCTTTTCTGAGCATGAATCGGCGTGGATCGTCCTGACAACAGAAAAGGAACGTAACCGGAGACAGGGAGGCTGGAGTATGTTGATTGGCGCAAACAGATGTAGATGATTCTCGTCACAGCACTTCGTCAAGCTGATCATGAAACCAGGCGTGCCGCCGAGAACCTTGCTCACTATCTGGGTAGCCGGGGTGCCGCCGGCTACCCCCTTTAGGCCTCTTTTTTCTGCTTACCGTTGTTCCTGAAGAAGATGAGGCCGCCAACAAGGACCGACAGGCCGACCACTATGCCGATCACTTGGAGTCCCCCGCTAGACATAAACGATGAGCCGGCCGCCTGTTTTTGGAGGCCGACCGTAAAGGGAATACTGAACGTAGGATCAACGGCTTGGATTTCTGCTGGTGTCGGGTCACCGGGACCGTGGCTGTGCTTGACCAGGTCCAACTCTCCTGGCTCAGAGGCGGCATGGGGCTTATGGGCGATCCCAGGCCCAACAGCTTCAAACTTCATAATGGCCTTATAATGACCGGGTGTGGAAATATCGACCGTCAGTCTGATCGACCCATCACGGTACACCGTCGGTGGCAAGGAGGCGATCGTATGGGTATGCGCCCCGTGGCCCTCCTCATGGCCTTCTCCGTGGCTCTTGCCTTGCTCTTCGCCGGCTTCCACAATCTGGATGGAGATGGGTAGTCCCCGCATCTCCTCATTCAGCAGGTCAAAGGTGATCGCCATCTTACCCGTCTTCGGAACCCCTTCACAATACGACTGGAATTCCTGCTTGAGTTTTTGGGATCCTACTTCCTGCAGCATGCCGATCGCTGATTCGCCGTATTGTTGCTGATAGGCCGCAAAGTGCACCGTGTAGTGACCCTTCTTTTGGACACACGCGTCCATTTTGTCCATGCCGCCGCCCATCCCCTCACCACCGTGGGCGCGCGCCTGAGACGTCCAGGCAACAAACAGAAGCATCGCGCAGCATAACGAGATCAGGCATTTCCTCATTCACTTCCTCCTTCGGTTGTAACTAAGAGTTCCAACTTCGAGTGACACAACAAACCATATTATATACCAAATCACCTCCTATTTTCTATATTGTTCGGCAGATCCAAGAATAGAGATTGATCGCCACCCATTCATGTGTCTGTCATTGCGAGCACCCGAAGGGTGCGCGGCAATCTCATCGTCCTGTTCTCATGACCTTGGAGGCCTTCGGGCGAAGAACGGTTGGATTGCTTCGCTACGCTCGCCGACGCATCCCAACATTTATTCTTGGGAGCAGAGATTTCCAATCATCACCGAGTTCCGGGCATGTCCTTAGTACGTTGTGTTTCACACTCCTGGAGCCGCTGCTCGAGCTCAGTGATTCGCTGTGACTGGTCCCGCATTCGCATTCGCAGCCGGAAGGTTCCGGGAAGGCTCAAGAAGATCGCCATAATCGCTCCAAGGGCAGTTGAAATGAGAATCACGACCACCAATGAGCTCTGAAACTGCCACCAGATGAATTTTACGACCGCCTCGCCGGAGTTCTGAACGGAAAAGGTTGCGATGACCACTGCGAGGATCAGGAAGCCTATGAGGGAGAGCTGATTCATTCTGCGCCTTCTGCTCAATGCGTTGCCGGCAGCTCTTCGACCTTGATTCGGGCGATCCGTCGGCCTTCCATATCAACGATCGTCAGCTTCTTGCCCTGGTAGGTGATGATATCGCCGCCCTTGGGCATCCGCTGAAGCTGAGTCAGCATAAAGCCCGCGAGGGTCTCGTAGGCCGGCGATTCAGGAAATGGCAACCCGTGCTCATCTCGCAGGTCCTTGATGTTCAGTGAGGCGTCGATGATGAGCGAGCCGTCCCGCAGCCGTTCGACGGGCTTCTCGGCAGTCTCGTACTCATCGTGGATCTCTCCGACGATCTCTTCGAGGAGATCCTCCATGGTGACCAGCCCGTCTACGCCCCCAT
>JAGWQH010000044.1 GCA_028870115.1 Candidatus Methylomirabilota bacterium | reverse complement strand
TGGAGTGACAAGTGCCGTGCCACTCCAAGGTATTCGCCTGGCTTGAGATTCCGTTCCCAGGAAGGCTGGTCCCCCAGTTCCTTCAGCCTTTGCGGGCTGGCGATGTTGCCATACAGGATCTCCGAGGTCATCCCCTTGACTAGAAGCAGTTCGTCGATAGATTCGAAGTTGGCGTTCTTGGCCCGGTATGGGCTGGGGAGGGACAGGTAGTAATCGTCCTCGGCGCCGCTTAAGCGATGAAGAGTGTCAGCATCGCGCCAGTCCTGGATCGAATCGACGATGGTGGAAAGGAGTTTCTCGTCCCTCACACCCGAGTTGGAGAACAGCCGACGAAGCATCGCGTCGTATTGGGGGGTGATCTGCCCGTTCAGGGGAATCTTGCTCTCCTCATCCCTGACCGCCACCCAGTAATGCCCTCCGCCCAACGCTACATTCTCATAGGCGGCCGGATTGGTATGCCAGTGCTCGTCCAAGGCGTCGTAGCTCTTTGAATCGGGGGGGAAATCGCGATCAGCATTGATGATCTCCGCCGCCGCCCGGTACACACCGGCCTCCGCCAGGTAGTACGCCTCCGCCTCCTGCCTAAAGTTGCCGGCCGCGGCCAGCTCTGTGCGCATCGAAAAGGTGAAGGCCGTAAATACGACACTCAGAAACGCAAGGATCCAAAGCACAACCACAAGCGCCAATCCGCGCTGGCTAGAAACGGGTATCGGGTTCTGCGCCTTGAACCTTGAAGTTTGAACATCGAACTTTGAACCTTGAATCTGGCACATGCTCATAGCGTTCGCCCTACTTGCACCGGAAAGACCAACGGCGGCAGGATCAATTCACGGACCCCCTGCGATCTCGTCTGTCTAATCGTAAGGGTGAGCTCGACAGCCAGCGGCAGGCGATCAGAGCCCCTTAGGGCGCGCTGCCCAGGGGAAGGAGCCGATCCTCGCATTGCAGACTGAACCGTCCCATCCTGGGAAGGGTCCCAGGAATCGCGCCAGGTGGGGGGGAGGTTTTCCTCCGGCCTGCCTTCCGGCACCAAATATCGGAAGCGCGCCTGCAACACCCGCTCATCGAGCGGTTTGACCG
>JAGWQH010000043.1 GCA_028870115.1 Candidatus Methylomirabilota bacterium | reverse complement strand
GCCGAGCACGATCCCGGCATCGTGACAGTCGTCGGCGAGGACGTCCTGGATCAGGGAGAAGTTGCCGACGCGAATACAGGTCCCGAAGTAGCGGACGATCCCGGGGCCCTTGATAGTGACATTGCCGCCGCCGGCGATGCCGGTTGTCGGCCCTGATTCATTGCCGGGGCCGGTGATCGAGTGGCCGTTCAGGTCGATGACTGAGGCGTTGCCGACGGTCAGACACGAGGCGGTCGCGTTCAGGTCGGCGTCCAGGCGGAGATTGGCGCCGTCGCCGAAGCCGCCGCAGCCCGTCACGGATGTGGCGGCCGCCGCCGGGCTGGGCAGGACCCCCATGAGGAGGAACAGGCCCCCCGCAGCCAGTAGTCCGGTGATTCGTTTCATCATTGCTCCCTCCTTGCGTTGATCTGGTTGAGTTTTTATCTGGGTGACCCGGTGCTTGGCGAGCCACGCAACGCTAACAGTCATGGCTGATAAGGCCGCCGGTGATAGTGGGACCAGTGGAATGGGGGACGACACCGCCGCCACAGTTGGTGGCAGTGTCGGTGACCACGTTCACGGTGGCCGTTGAGACGCCGCCGACGAGGATGTTGTTGGCATATGAGCCGCTGGTGGAGCAGTTGCCCCCTAGACCGGCACTGGTGCAATGATCCTGGACGGAGTTGCTTCCATCCTGGCAGCCGCCGCCGGTGCTTGGGCTGCCCGTGTTGCCGCACCCACGGTAATCCAACCCGACGGTGTTGGTCGATTTCGGGCTAGAGATGACGGTGCGCGATACGGCATTGCCCGCGCCGGACCCGCCGGTGATACTGCCGTTGGCGCCGGCGCCGCCAGCCGTGCTGCCGAAACCGCTGGCGCTGGTTAGGCCAAGCTGCAGCCCGGTGATCAGGTGCTTCGAGACGACGAGGTTCCAGATCTTGTTGTTCGTCTCGGTGAGGACGCCGGTTGCGCAGTCACGCACGATTGACGACTCGATAAACCCGCCCTGGCCGAGCCGGATCCCGATATCGTCGCCACCCGAGGTGACGCAGTTGCGGACCCGGACCTCCTTGACCTTGTAGCTGTCGCCGAGTCGGATGCCGATGTGCGCGGGCCCGACCAGGACACCCTCGACCGCCACATCACTGCCCCCCGAAATGGCGACGCCGAACCGCCGGACGGCCCCCGGTCCCCAGATAAAGGCGTCGCTGGGGACGGAGATCCCGATCGTGGGCTCGTTCTGATCGAAGCCGGCAATGATATAGCCGTTCAGGAAGATTACCGAACCGCGCGGAAAGGTGAGACAAGTCCCGCTGTGGATGCTGGTGTGGATATTGGCGACGATGTCGAACCGCGTGTCGGCCGACGCGCTGAAGTCGCCACAGTCAGAGACATTTCCGGCAACGGCGGGTGTTGAAAAGCCCGCAAGCGCCGACAACCCGAGCAGGCCCGCGAGGACCGGG
The DNA here is from genome assembly GCA_028870115.1 of Candidatus Methylomirabilota bacterium. Classification (NCBI taxonomy): domain Bacteria; phylum Methylomirabilota (SeqCode); species Candidatus Methylomirabilota bacterium. Next base: position 31,660 of record JAGWQH010000043.1, on the reverse strand, counting down.
ACCCACCTTCGATTAAGCCATCCTTTCATCAGGTGTGCTCCTTTCTTCGCCCGGAGGCACCACCTCCGGGGTAGGTTCACTTCTAGGAAACGGCTTCCACTCTCCTGTTGACGACCGGTTCGTCTGCTCTGCCGCTCACCTCCTTCCGCCCCCCCCGATGCTTACGGTTAACGAATCATCGCTTGTTTCGGCGAAGTGTATTGGACAGCCCTATCAATTGTCAAGTGAAATCTTCGGCGTTACCGTTCCAACTCCTGGAGCGTGGTTCGGGCGGCAGCCTGATGCTCCGGAGAGGGGATACCCAACGCCAGCGCCGCCCGAAGATCCTTGATGGCCCCGGCCTTGTCCCCCGTCCTGGCGCGGAGCAGACCCCGCTGCACGAAGGCGGTGACCTCGGAGGGGTCCAGTTCGATCGCGGTCGTGAAGTCGGCGATCGCCCCGGCGTCATCCCCCGTCTTGGCGCGCAGGCGGCCTCGCTCCAGGAACGCGAGCAGCTCTTCGGGGTTGAGCTTCACGGCCCTGGTCAAGTCGGCGATCGCCCCGGCGTCATCCCCCGTCTTGGCGCGCAGGTGGCCACGGAGGCGGTAGGCGTCCTCCAGCGTGGGTTCCGCCTCTATGGCCCTGGTCAAGTCGGCGATCGCCCCGGCGTCATCCCCCTGTCGGTGCCGGGCGTTGGCCCGACTGTAATAGGCCAGGCTCAGCTTGGGGTTGAGTTCCACGGCCTTGGTGAAGGCGGCGATCGCGCCGTCCGCGTCGTTGTTGCGCAACCGCCCCATGCCGACCTCAAAGAAGCCGCGCGCTTCCTCCCATGCTGTCGGCGCCGGCGCAGGCGGCGCGGCGGGCTTTGTCGGGGTCGCGGCGCAGGCCCCAAGGATCAGCACACCCAGCAGCGGCGCGAGACGCCGGAGCCATTTCGTCGTGTGTCCTCGCGTATTTCCCATCAATCCTTCCTCCTTGGTTTACCGTATGCACAGACCACGTCTTTATATCGGAAGGCCCGGCAGCGTGTCAAGCGCAAAAGCTGACCTTCAGCGGGTCCGCTCAGGAATTGACAAGCCGTTGAGCCTGTAGTAGAAAAGGGGTTACATCGGAGGCGAAGCGCATCTTCTTCTTATTCTTAATTCTTATTGTCGCCGTTCTTGGTCACCGCAATTTTGCCTTATATCTTCTTAGATCGCCAGGTCCTTCGTGGCCATGAGCCGGACGGAGCCGCGGTAAGCCCTTAAGGAGCAGCGTACTGATGCACCAATCAAAGATCATGTGCGTGCTCGGCATGCACCGGAGCGGAACCTCACTCATTATGAGGATCCTGAACCTGCTGGGGGTGTACCTGGGGCCTGAGGCGCATCTCATGCCGCCCAGCCAAGATAATGCCAAGGGGTACTGGGAGCATCAACAGCTTACGGATCTCAATGACGAACTTCTTTCGACGCTTGGCGGAAGCTGGCATGAACCGCCGGCTTTCCTTCCAGGCTGGGAGAACATGCCCGCGCTTGCGGAGTTACGACAACGAACGCGGGCGCTCATCCGGCGCGACTTTGGCGGTGCGCCGCTGTGGGGGTGGAAGGATCCGCGGACCTGTTTGACCCTGCCGTTCTGGCAGCGGCTGCTGCCGCCCATGGCGTACGTCATCTGCTTACGCAATCCTGTGGATGTGGCGCGTTCGCTTCATCGGCGGGACGGCTTCCCGTTTGAGAAGGGCGTGAATCTGTGGCTGGCGCATGTGCAGTCCGCCCTGGACCACACCGCCGGCGCGGCCCGGCTGTTTCTCATCTATGAGGATATGATGGAGCGCTGGCCGGAGGAGCTGGCGCGGGTGGCTCGCTTCCTGGGGCGACCGGAGCTGGCCGAACAGGCCGAGATCCGCGCCGCGGTGAAAGCGTTCGTTGATGACGCGCTCCACCACCACCGCACCGTCCTCATCGATGCCATGGATGAGTCCGCGCTCGCCTTTCCCGCGAAGGCGCTGTATCTGGCCCTGCGCCTCTACGTCCGCCTGTCGCAAGAGGCCCGCGGCATACGGGGGGATGAAGATCGGGCGCTTCAAGAGGCGATTGATCGCTTCAGCCTGTATGCATCAACCGCGCAAGCGGAGACACAGAGCCTGCGGACTCAGGGGCCGGAGCTGGAGCAACGGCTTCAGACCTTGGAGGCGCAGGTGGCCGAGCGAGATCAGGCGGTCCAGGCGCTCTCGACCCAGGTGGCCGAGCGAGATCAGGCGGTCCAGGCGCTCTCGACCCAGGTGGCGGAGCGAGATCAGGCGGTCCAGGCGCTCTCGACCCAGGTGGCGGAGCAGCGGCATCAGGCGCAGCAGCTCCAGACGGCGAAGGCGGCGCTGGAAGCGGAGGCGGGGCGGCTTCGGCACCATCTGGAGATGCTGCTCAACTCGCTAAGCTGGAGACTGACGGCGCCGTTCCGGCGGATTCACGCGGGGTTGTACGCCCTCGGCGAAGGACCACGAGGTCTGTGGCGGAAAGGGGCGCGTGGGTTCCAGGTCCTTCGGGAGCTATGGTATCGCACCGCCTATACCGTTCATCCGTTCCGCTTCATGACCCCCACGGAGGTTGAGCATTCGGGTGCCCATTCTCTCGAAGAGGCTGTTCGTTGGATCCCCGCGGTACGGATCGGGCATCAGGCGAAAGACGCGTTCCTGGTGCATCCGCCGTCACGGGTAACCTATCGGCTCACGGTGCCGCCGCGAGCAGTGTTCCGGGCCTGTGTGGCGCTTCTGCCGGAGGTGTGGGGGCGAAACCCGAGCGGCGTCGAGTTCACGGTCTCCGTGTCGTCCCGCGACAACGGTCGATCGCTGACTCGGAAGCGGTGGAGCCATCCGACTCGCTTTCCTCACCACAGGCGGTGGCTGCAATTGCGGATGCCCCTTCATCGGGTCGCCGACCGGGAGGTGGAGCTCACCCTGTCCGCCTCTGTGGCGCCGGGAGCATCGGCAGATTTCGCCTCGGCGATCTGGGGCGACCTGATGGTTCTCTCTCGTAAGCCGCTTGGCGAGATCCGGCGCCTGGCCATGGAGTCTCTCAGGCAGTTTGGGGTTTGGGGCGTCCTAAGCCGTGTGATGCGCGTGGTCTCCGAGGAGACCGCCCTTACGGAGAGGCCGCTCGCCCCCGTGCGGATCCCGAGGGCCACCCTCGCCAAACCGGAGGAGAGGCCGCTCGCCCCCGTGCGGATCCCGATTCCCCGCCTTGTCAGGCCGGTGGAGATCCCCGCGAAAGTGTCGGTCGTGATCCCGACCAAGAACGGGGTCGCTGAGGATTTTGAAAGCTGTCTGCGCGCGATCACTCAACAGAAGGGTCTCAGGGAGCTGGAGATCGTGGTGGTCGATTCAGGGTCCGCCGATGAGACCGTGACGATTGCGAAGAGCTACGGCGCGCACATCTTTTCCATCCCCCCGGAGCAGTTTAATCACGGAGGAACCCGCAACTACGGCGGCGAGCGCGCCTCGGGGGAGTTGGTGGTGTTCACAACGCAAGATGCCATACCCGCAAGCGACGACCTCTACTATGAGATGGCGAGGATGCTCTTATCCGACCTCGCGCTCGCAGCGGTCAGCGCGCGTCAAATCCCCCGCTCCGACGCGGATCTCTTTGCGTGCTGGCAGAACTGGATCCACTTTCAGTATGTCGGCCTGGATACGGGGATCAGCCACATCGACGATCTCGGAAGGATCGACGACATGCCCCCCCAGGACATTCGGCGCGCTGCCGGTCTGGATGACGTCTGCTCGATGCATCGTAAGTCGATTTGGGACCAACTGCAGTACCGGCAGATGGCCTTTGCGGAAGATCTTGAGTACGGCATTCGCTGCCTGAAGGCAGGTCATAAGATCGGTTTCCTGGGGGATCGGGCGGTGTGCCATTCCCACAACCGGTCGGCCTTCTATCACCTGTCCAAGTATTATGTCGATACCATTACTCAGTTGGGTTTCTTTAAGAATGCAGACCCGCTCAAGTGGCAGTTGATGGGGATCGACACCATCGATCAACTCTTGTCATGCGCCAAGGATGTCTATGGGACGCTCAATGCGTTTGGCCGGTCTGTTTCACGCTCGGCCCTGTACGAGCCCCAGGCGTTTTCGGAGCAGTTGCGGGATTTCTTCGTCGCATACCGCCAGGGGGGAGAGCGTCTCGCTGTGGGTGAGGTCACACTGGACCGGCTCTTCAGTCGACTGGATGGAATGATGGAATTTCAGACGCCGTCCGGTAACCCCATTTGGGATACTGTCGAAGGGGCGATTAAGAATTACATCACGAGTTACCTGTCGGCAAGATACTCTTCGCTCAGCGCTGAAGATATGTTGGACTTCGCTTACAAGATATATGCAATGGTGGTGGGAGCGGATGTTGGAGATTATTATGCCGGTATGGTTCAGAATGGGATAACTTCAGATAATGCTGAGAAAATAAATGAAATGATATCTTATGGTATCAAATGATGAGAATACTTTACGCCTGCCACCAATTTCTCCCTGCCTACTATACAGGAACAGAGCGGTATACGCTCGAGTTGGTCAAGCAGTTGCAACGGATGGGCCATTACGCCATGGTGCTTACCTACGATCATCTGAGCGCCGATGGCATGCAACCTTTTCATGCGGATATCCTGTGCAAACCATACTACTTTGAAAGAGTCCCGGTCGTCGCGTGGCGACACAACGATTTTCAGGGGGGGACCGTGGAGCCGGACCTCTCCTTCCGGCTGAGAGATCCCCAGCTTGAAGCGGCATTCGAGCAATTGCTCGCCGAGCAGGCGTTCGATATTCTCCACACCACTCACCTGATGCGGATCTTTCCCATACTGCACGCGGCGAAGCGCCGGGGCTTAAAGATCGTTACGCACCTCACGGACTATTGGATGCTGTGTCCACGAGCGACGCTGCTGCGACCGGACGGCTCGCTGTGCGAGGGAGCGGATTCGGGCAGGAATTGCGCGCGGCACTGCTACGAGGCCCGGTGGACAGACGCCCTGCTCGAACGATATCGTCGCACCCAAGAGGCTCTCCGGCTGGCGGATACGGTCATCTCGCCCTCGCAGTTTTTGATTGATGTCTTCAAGCAGAACGGATCGGATACCGACCGCTTTGTCTACCGCCGGCACGGGTTCGATTACAGCAAGGTCAAGTTCGTCAAGAAAGGCAGGCTCTCGCAAGAGGGCGTCATCACCTTTGGCTTTGTGGGCACCATCCTCCCGCACAAGGGTGTCCATACCTTGTTGGAGGCTGTTAAAAAGATTGCATCCGATCATATCCGGCTGAAAATTCACGGCGGTTACTTCGACAGGCGGGATTATTACCAGTCGTTACTGGCGCTGGCCGGCGGGGATCCGAGGATCGAGTTCTGTGGCGAATACGACTTCCAGGACGTCGCCCGGGTCCTGGAGGAGATCGATGTGATTGTGGTTCCTTCGATCTGGTACGAGAACGCGCCGCTGGTGATCAGCACGGCCCACGCCTTCGGAATCCCCGTGATTGCCACCGACCTTGGGGGCATGGCGGAGATGGTCCAAGATCGCGTGAACGGCTTGACCTTTCGCATGGGGGACAGCGACGACCTGGCAAAGAAGATTTGCGCGATGGCCGATGATCCCGGCCTGCTGGAAACCTTCAGTCGACACATCACGCCGCCTCCCCGCATCGAGGGGGATGCGCTGTTTCTGGAGGCGGACTATACGAAGCTGTTACAGGGCGAGCCGTCCACGATAACCCCTATAGAAGACCGGGCTGGACGCGGCGTGAGCGCTAACCTTCTTGGAGAAGAGCAGCACGCTTCCTTGGAGAAGAACAGCACACATCGGCAGCCGTTGCAAGAACAGAAACTAAGGTGCTCCCTAGCGGCACAGGCTTCCTCTTTGCTCGACACGCTCAAACTTCACATCGATAGCAAAAGCTATCCGATCCCTCCGGACTTCCTCCTGCAGCAGATTGGCGGCCCCAAGGCCACATCAATGAGCTATTTGTACGGCGGTTATAATGTGTCGGAAGAGATCCGCTGGGCACTACGTTTGATCGGCAGGAACCTCCATGATGTGAAGAGCATCCTTGATTTCGGGTGCGGATGCGCTCGTGTTCTTCGGCGGTTTGAAGATCTGGTGCCTGCCTGCCAGCTTTACGGAGCTGATATAAGCAAAGAAACTATTGATTGGTGCAAGAAGAACATTCCCTTTGCCAAGTTTACGAAAAACGATCCCTTACCACCGCTTCCCTTTCCAGATGAAAGCTTCGACCTTATCTATGGGATCTCTGTGCTCACACACTTGGATGAGGGGTATCAATTTGCTTGGCTCAAGGAGCTTCAGCGCATAGCCAAGCCGGGGGCCATTGTGATTCTGACCGTTCACGGTGATTACAAGGCGTATGGAGACCTTTCTGATGAGGACTACATGCAACTCGAAAAGAAAGGCTTCGTCTATAAGAGGGTAGTTAAGCAAGGTGGGGTAGACGGCTTGCCTAATTTCTACCAAACGACCTACCATTCACGAAATTATATCGAGCGGGAATGGTCCCGCTTCTTCCAGATCTCAGCTTACCTCAGGCAAGGCCCAATGTTGTACCATGATATGGTTGTTATGGAAAAAGCAGGGATACAAGCACTTACTCCAACGCAGGAGAGTCGGGCTTCATATGTTTATGTGGAGACAGCGATAGTCTGGTTGGAGACACCTCAGATGGGCGAATTGGTCGAGCAAGATCAACTCGTGGTCAAAGGGTGGGCCTTCCATCCTGATGGACGCAAGGCGTATCTGGATATCTGGATAGATGGTGAAAAGTTCGGATCCTGTGTGTCAGAGGCTCCTAGGCCTGACGTTGCTCGGGACAATCCCAAATATCTACGTGCGAAATCCTCAGGATTTTCAACAACTCTCTCGATCAAACACTTGAGCAAGGGACCCCATGTGCTATGGGTCTTTTCTGGAACTGATCTTATGCCGGCTTCGCTTACTTACTTCTTCAAGGATGCTCAACAGTGACTCATGCTTCGTCCGGGGAAGGTGAAGAGCGTGAAGGCGAATGATCTTGTGAATGCAGGAGACGCGGCATGACGGTCCAGCTTGTGAGGCATCGTTTCACGGTGGAGGAGTTTCGTCGGATGGCTGAGTCCCGCATCCTGACAGAGGATAGCCGGGTTGAGCTGGTCGAGGGGGAGCTGATCGAGATGACGCCAATTGGGAGTCGCCATGCCGCCTGTGTCGATCGACTGAACCGGCTGTTCTCCCAGCGAGTGGGCGAGACCGCCATCGTCCGAGTCCAGAATCCGATTGACCTGGGCCGCCATTCGGAGCTTCAGCCCGACCTGGTCCTGGCCAGACCCCGACCCGACTTCTATGCCGGGGCCCATCCTAGCCCCGAGGCCATCCTGCTTGTCGTGGAGGTGGCTGAGACCTCGGCTGAGTTCGACCGCGAGGTTAAGGTGCCGCTGTACGCCCAGGCCGGGATCCCCGAGGTCTGGCTCGTCACCCTGGCCCAGCGGACGATCGCAATCTATCGAGATCCCACCGGGGCGGGTTACCAAGAGGTCCGATCGGTTGGACCGGGAGAAGTGATGTCCCCCCTTGCGCTGCCGGAGATCGTGCTGTCGACAGAATCCGTGCTAGAGGGAACGTTCTAACCGATGACGACGTACAACGCCGCTCATGGTGCTGACCCCCCTTGCGTGACCGTTATCGCGGTCAACTGGAACGGTAAAGAACTCTTGGCGGCTTGCTTTCAAGCCTTGCGCCAACAGACGTTCAGAGATTTTGAAATCCTCCTAGTCGATAACGGGTCTACCGACGGCTCAGTCGAATTCGTCACAGCAGGCTTCCCGGAAGTGGACGTCATTGCGCTGGATGAGAACTTAGGATTCAGCGCCGCTAACAATATCGGCATCCGGCATGCGCGAGGCGGATATATTGCTTTGCTCAATAGCGACACTGAAGTTGAACCTCGCTGGTTGGAGGAACTTGTAAACGCGTTAGACGCGCGTCCGGAGATCGGCTTTTGTGCGTCGAAGATGCTCCTCTGGCAGACAAGAGAGATCGCGGACACGTGTGGGGACTTCTACACCGTTGAAGGAATAGCGGGGAAGATCGGCCATCTGGAACACGCGGCTCAGTATAATCAGCCTCGAGAGGTCTTCGGAGCTTGCGCGGGGGCTGCGATCTATCGGAAGTCGATGTTGGACGATATCGGCTTGCTGGATGAAGATTTTTTTCTGGCCCATGAGGATACCGACCTCAGCTTCCGGGCACAGCTCATGGGCTACAAATGCCTCTATGTGCCGACTGCGATTGTCTACCATCATTTGAGCGCCACGATCGGGGCTGACAGCAACACCTATATCTATTACGGCCATCGGAATAATGAATATGTCTACATTAAAAATATGCCCTTGCTGCTCTTACTGAAATACTGGCCCTGGCATCTGCTCTTTGATTTCCTTCTGTTGCTGTTCTTCTTTCCTCGAGGAAAAGCCCTCCCATTTCTGAAGGCAAAAGGGGCAGCCTTGAGGGGTTTCCCCAGGATGCTCAAGAAGCGTCGGCAGATCCAGAGAGCGTGTCGTGTTTCTACCCGAGACATTGAGAGGACGTTAATAAAAGGCTGGCTGTTCAGTGCTCTGAGGCGTAAGTTGATGCGTGTTGCGCAAGACCTCTCTTGGTTTGCGAAAAGGGAGTTCTACCATGTGGCCCGCCGCTATCTGCCCCCACCGGTGAAACGCTGGTTCCTCAATGTTGACTTCGTCCGGGAGCGGATCCAGCCGAAACCGCCGCTTGCAGTGGAGCGCGCCGAGGCCTATCTTCAGGCGCTCCGAGCCCGACGACTGCTCGACCAGGGAGCCGGCGCTCTCAATGGGCGGATGGCTGCCGGGGGACACACCACGAAGGCCAGTATCGTGATGCTCACAAAGAATCGGCTGGCGCTAACCCAGCTTTGCCTGGAGAGCATACTGTGCTATACGGATGATTCACACCTTGAGATCATTGTTGTGGACAATGCGTCGACGGACGGGACGCGAAGCTACGTGGGCCAGCTTGCCCGGCAATGGCCTGCTATTCAGCTCATCTGTAACGATCGGAACGAAGGATTTGCTCGGGCGACCAATCAGGGGATTCAGAAGGCACGGGGTGACTACATTGTGCTGCTGAACAACGACACGATTGTCACGCGGGGCTGGCTGAGCCGACTGCTTCGTTATCTGGAGCAGAATCCGAACGTCGGTATGGTGGGGCCGGTCACCAATGATGCGGCCAATGAGCAGATGATCGCGGTCGGCTACACCTCACTTGAGGAGTTGGAAGTCTTTGCCGAGGAGCGGTACCGGCGCTGGGAAGGCCGGGCGTTTGAGATCGCGATGCTCCAGATGTTCTGTGTGGCTATGCGGCGAAGCCTCGTTGACCAGATCGGCCTCCTTGATGAGCAGTTCGGGCTGGGCACCTTTGAGGACGACGATTACGCGCATCGGGTCAGGCAGGGCGGCTACACGCTCCTGTGCGCGGAGGATGTGTTCACCCACCATTTCGGCCGGGGGACGATGCGGAGACTTCAGGAAGATACTTACTTCAAGCTGTTTGATGGGAACCGACGGCTCTTCGAGCGGAAATGGGGAGTGCACTGGCGTCCCCACCGGCTCCGTTCCCTCTAAGATGGAGCGTTTGAGGATCATCGTCAGCACGCCGGATGTGCCGGATCCGTTCGGCCCCACATCGGCCCGGTGGTACTACGGGCTGCTGAAGGAGTTGGCCGAGCGGGGGCACCGCGTGACGTGCCTCTCGTTCTTCTCAAAGGCCCACGAGGCTGAGCGGGCCATGTCCTTCCTGGGAAGCACAGGCCTTGAGCTGAAGCTGTATCCTTCTATTTTCCGAGATCGGCATTCACCCTTACGACGGCATGGAGGACGGCTGGGCCAGTTCCTCCGCAATGCGGCTCCCGGGTACTCCCGTCTCATCCCGAGCGGCCTGGAGCGGGACCTGGACCGGCTGCTCTGCGCCGGCTACGATCTCATTCATCTCGAGGATCTGTGGCTGGGCTATTTGGGGACGGACCGGGACCGCGCGCTCCTGTCGATCCATTGGCTGGCCTCCATCGATCTACAGCACCCTTCGCCTGGACGGCGCCTGCTCGCCAGGCTGCAGGAGAAAGGGGAGCGGCGGGTGATGCAGCGCTTTCGCGCGATCAGGGTGTTAACCGGAAGCGACGGGGAACGGGTCAAGGCGCTCCACCCTGAGGCCGAGGTTTTTGTCGTCCCCTTCGCCATCGATCCAAGCCTGTATGAGTTCATGCCTCGCCTCCCTCGAACCCGGACGGTAGGGCTCATCGGGTCGATGTACTTTCGGCCCTGCCGCCTGGCGGCGATACACCTGATCAGATCGGTGTGGCCCCGGGTGAGGAGGGCGATTCCGGATGCCGAGCTCCTGATCGCCGGCTGGGAAGCGCGACGGCATCTCGCCACATTTCTTCGCGAGCCCGGCGTCACCATCCTTGACGACCTGCCTCATCCCCGGCGGCTTTTCGAACAGGTGCAGGCTTTCGCCTATCCTCTTCCGTTCGGGAGTGGGATGAAGGTGAAGGTGTTGGAGTCGATGGCCTATGGGGTCCCCGTCGTCACGACGACAGACGGTATCGAAGGGATCGAGGTCGAAGACGGCATTCACGCCTTCGTCGCTGCCGACGATCAGGTTATGGCGGAGCGCCTGATTGAACTCCTCAGGTACCCGGCGCTGGGAGAGGCCATGGGTCGGGCGTCGCGGTCTTTGATCGAAGAGCGCTATTCGCCCAGGCCGGTGGTAGACCGCCTCGAACGGGTGTATGAACGGATCGCCGGATGAAGGTCGCCCAGATCTGCCACGTCTATCTTCCCCACATCGGGGGCACCGAACTGCACGTGTACAACTTGGTCAGGGATTTGGCGCGTGCCGGCCACACCGTCGAGGTGTTGACGACCGATATGGAGACGGCGCTCTCCGCCGACGAGATCAACCGCTTCCCGGCGAAGCGGTTCAACGCGTTTCCGGTGCTGTTTCGGAATCCGTTTCCGGTGGGCCTGGCAAGGTATCTCACCCGCCATCGCTACGATCTCATCCACGTCCACTCCCCCTGGCTGTGGCCGAGCATCATCGGGTCTTTGCTGAAGCGCACGGCAAGGCTTGTCGTGACCTCTCACGGTCTGTATCCGACCGTCTCGTCCCGGAGCACGCAGATCGCATTGAGACTCTCCAAGCCCTTGGCGGCGGTCGTGTTCCGGCGGGCCGACGCGGTGATCGCCCTTTCAGCGAGCGAGCGTGAGCGGCTCATATCGTTCTTTCAGGTGAGACCGGAGAAGGTGCACGTCGTCGCACCGACCGGTGTGGAGCCAAGAGAACGGGAACCGGGGGTGGAACGGGGAATCCGGAGCCGGTATCAACTCGATGGATCACGGGTCGTCCTCTTCACAGGAAGGATCATCCCCGAGAAGCACCCGGACGTGCTCCTGGACGCGTTGCCGCTTCTGAGGCAACGAATCCCCGCCGTGAAACTTCTTTTTGTCGGCCCCGTCGACCCCCGGTATCAACACGTGCTGCTCGGGAGGATTGACCCGACGCTGCGGTCGGAGGTGGTCTTCGCCGGGGCCTTCGATCCTGTGGTGGATCGCGCGATCTTGCATGGCTTTTACGCCATCGCTGACGCCTTCGTCGCCCTCGGCGCCTGGGAGGGCCTGCCGACGCGACTCCTTGAGGCGATGGCGCATCGCGTCCCGTGCGTCGCGTTTCGGGCGGGTGGGGTCACAGACCTCATCCAGGACCGGCTGGAGGGGCTCTTACTGGAGAAATTGGATCCGGGGGATCTGGCGGCGAAGCTGTTCGAGGTTCTCGTGGATCAGGATCTGAAGGCTTCCTTAACAGGGAACGCCTTCGAGAAGGTGATGGGGGAGTATCGCAGGCCGGCGCTCTTTCAGCGGATCCTCGACATCTACTGTAGTGTCTCACACATACCTTTACAATCCGTTCGTGGTGAGCCCGCTTCGACAGGGCTCAGCGCAGGCTTCAACATCCCAGCCGTTCGTCCTGAGCTTGTCGAAGGAGAACGGCGGGCTCAGGACAGGTTTGTCGAACCCATGAACGGAACCCATTAAAATACTTCTCCCTTCGACAGGCTCAGGGTGAACGGAATGTGTCAAGAAGCGAAACAAGCATTGGATAAACTACACAAGGCATGAAAGATCGGGTGGCCGGAAAGAAGACAAAGAGGGTAGAAAGGGTAGAGGCGAGTCACTATCCGTTCGGATGGCTCCTCCCCGTCGGGATCGCCCTCCTGGCTGGGGTCGTGGTCTATTCAAACACCTTCTCCGTCCCCTTCGTCTTTGACGATTTCGATACCATTGTCGCCGACCCGCGTATCCGCGTGATCCAGAACATGCGCGACCTGCCGAAAATTGCCTTCCATTTCACAAGCATCGGGGCCTTCCTCAGCCGTTCCGTCCTCTTCGCCAGTTTTGCCGTGAACCACGCTCTCGGCGGTGTAGACCCCACAGGGTATCATATCGTGAATCTTCTCCTCCATCTGGTTGTCGTGCTGTGTACCTTCCTCCTGGCCAGACAACTGCTTGAAGCTCTCACGCCGGGGGATCAAATGGTCGGCCTGGTCGCCACGACGGCGGCCCTCACCCAGGCGATCCATCCGATCTTTACGGAAGCTGTGGTCTTTATTTCCGGTCGCTCATCGGTGCTGTGCGCCGCTTTCTACCTTGGGAGTGTGTTGGCGTTCGGTGAAGGGGAACGTGTCGCCTCCCAACGGCGGAAGTGGGGCTGGTACCTGCTTTCCGCTATTTCCGGTATTCTGGCCTTTGGTTCGAAACAGGAGGCGGCGACCTTGCCGGTGATGCTGCTCCTGTACTCGCTGGTTTTTCAGCACCGGGAAGAGGGGATCAGGGGGTGGGCCCGGAGGAACTGGCCCCTTCTCGTCGGGGTGGGCCTCGCGGCTGCGATCTTTCTCTTCTACTCCTGGGGAATGGTTGTCGAACCCCACCCGGATGGCACATTGTCGCGGCCAAGACTCCACCATGGTCAGCAACTCCCACGGCTTCAGTACTTCCTGACCCAGCTTCAGGTGATCCCTTTTTATTACCTTCGCCTGTTCCTCTTTCCCGTTGGCCTCAACATCGATCCCGATATCCCGCCGGCCCCAGGTTGGTTGGACGTGCAGACAGTGCTCGGCGCCCTCATCCTGATTGGGCTTACCGTTGCCGGCGTCCTCACTCTTCGAAAAGCCCCGATGCTCGCCTTCGCCATCGGCTGGTTCCTGATCGCTCCCATACCGTCCTCGAGTATCGTGCCGCTCCTTGATGTGGCGGCCGAGCATCGGGTCTATCTCGCAGGCGTCGGCTTCGCCCTCTTTGTCGGCTGGTTGAGTGGATGGCTGGCCGAAAAGTATGGAAAGGTCCAGGTCGGTGTCATCGTCGGGATCGTGGCGATGGCCTGGGGGCTGGGGACCATTCAGCGGAACACCGTCTGGCAGGACGAGCGCGCCCTCTGGCTCGACGCGGCGACGAAATCCCCGCAGAAATCGCGGCCCCACCTCAACCTGGCGATCGCGTACCTCAATCATGACCAGACGGCGTTGGCTATCGAGGAGGCCAGACGGGGTGTGGAGCTGCAGCCGGACTACGCTGCTTTCAGAGTCCTCGGGTCGGCATATCTGGACGCAGGACGCATCGAGGAGGCGGTCTCGACCCTGGAGAAAGCCTTGGAACTCAACCCGGATGGGCTCCAGGCCAGGCTCTCCTTGGCAAGGGCCTATGCGAGACAGGGGCGCTACGACCTCGCGCTGGCCAGATATCAGGAACTCCTGCAGCGGGCGCCGACGAACGCAAAGCTTCATGTGGAATCGGGAGCCGTCTTCCTGCGGGCTGGACGTAAGCAGGAGGCGATCGCCCTGTATCGGAAGGCCCTGGAACTTAACCCGCGCTGGGCCGAGCCGTTCTTGACGTTGGCTGCTCTTCTCGAAGCGGATGGCCGCGTTCCAGAGGCGATCGGTATCCTCGAAGACTACCTCCGCTTGAATCCAACGGCCCCCGAGGGCGAGCAGGTTCGCCAGGCCCTTGCCAAGCTCCCCGACCGGAAGTCGTGACTCGATCTCCTGATGGCCAAAAAAGCGGACGGCAAAAAAGACTTGACAAACGGTGGTTCAATCGACTATTAAACTTAAGAATCTGGTATCGATGTTCGAGCCGGCGCGTTACGTGACACGCTGCAAGCGGCGCAGAGATCGCCTTTTTGTCGTTTGCAGCCAACTTAGTCCAGACGATAGCTGTGGCTGCGATGGCGCTCTGGTGGCTAAGGGGTACGAGCGTGAAAGGAGGAACCATTTCACGCCGTTCAACACGAGCTATCTGGCTGGCAGTTAGCGACTCGTCATTGTTCGCCGGCGACTGAGTGAATATGGGAGAAGCGATGGGTCAGTGCTGTTGTGCCGTTATCAGCCGGCGGACCTTCCTGAGGGCAATGGGGGTTGGGGCGATCGCTCTGGCTCTCCCGAACCCTGTTTTTGGAGAAAGCCCTCAAGAAGCGGCCAGAAGGCTCATCGAACGGTATGCGGCCGATCGCCAAGAGCCGTGGCTTGTGATGCACGGAGTCCGAGCGTTGGGTCGTGGCTTCTCCCTGGGTGATGTAAGCGCGGTGGATTATCTCCTGACGAACGACGTCAGGGCGAAGGACATAAACGGAACGCCGTATCTCTATGTGCCCCGCGAGGTCGAGGGCCACACCAGTGTGGCCTTGAAGACCCTCCTGGAGGCTGGGGTGCCACGCGAAAAGGATATACGGGTCGAGGGCGGTCGCTATCACCTGAACGACCTGGCAGAAGGGGCGAAAGCGCTCCTCACCTTCGATCCGAGGAGTTTTGACAAGGACGACCTTGCTTGGTCGCTCATCGCCTTCTCCGAGCTTCGAGCCGAGGAGTGGACGAATGCCTATGGTCAGAAGGTTCGGCTGAAGGACCTCGTCGCCTTCGGGTTTGAGACCATCGAGGAGGCGACTCGGGGGATGGGGCCTTACGCCGCAGGGAATCGGCCGCTTCCGCAGAAGTTCCCCATCCACCGCTTCACCTGCGGTGGGACCCATTCGGCCTACAGCCTGGTCGCGGCGGCCAGACACGGCTATGCCGGGGCGTACCGCCGAACCCTTCAGGAGCAACTCGATCTCATGGTCTATCGGCTGTGGGCGGACGTCGATCTGATCGATCGCTTCTATGCGGGGTTGCCGTCAGGCCCGTGGGAGGAGGCGAACCGGCTGGAAGCGAAGCTGAAGTTTACAGGCCATGCCTTCGAGGTCCTCCATTATGCGAAGCGGCACGCCATTTTCACTCCGACCTCGGCCCAAAAGGCTCGGATGGAGGAAGGTCTGGCCGCCCTCTACCGGATCTTCTCGGCCGTGGCGGCCCTCGATCTGAAGATGGTGAAGGTCCGGGATCGGTCGCTCTATTCGCTTTTCATCGGCGATCTCTGTCATGCGTATCGTGGGGTGCGCCTTGCATAAGAACGGTTGGGCGACACGCCCAACGCCTGCGCGAACCGACGGCAGCGGTTTCGGGCTCGCCCGAATCGGGACAATCGCCCTCCTTCTCTTTATTGTGATCTCCCCGACTTGGGCCGAGGAGTCGAACGGCGAGGCGGCCCTTCGGGAACGGGCCACCGCCTATTGGGAGGCGCAACTTCACAACGACTGGCCCACCATCTGGAGCCTGCTCGCTCCCAAGGATCGGTGGCAGGTCCCCCCAAAAGATACGAAGCGAGAAAGCCCCCTCCGCTATCTTTCATACCGGATCGAGAAGGTGACAGTGGATGGGGAGGAGGGGCGGGTCACGGTCGAGACTGAGATCCAGCTCCTCGCCGTCGAGTCTCGAAAGGGTGGGGTTGTGAAGCACGTCCTGGAGGAGCCGTGGGTCAGGGTTGATGGAGCTTGGTACCGGCGGTATCAGACTAAAGGCCGGTGATTTTTCCCTTGACAAAGGTAGGAGCGGTAGAGTACAAAAAGCGCTAATCAATCACGATCGAGAAAGGAGGTGGCTTACAGAAGAGTCGTACCTGGAGAGCTGGGGAGAGAGAAAGCCGGAATATCAGGATGAGTCGCCTATCACCCTCTGAAGAAGGAGATAACAGTGAAGAAGACGATGAAATGGAAGTTCGGAGTTGTTCTCTCGCTGGCCCTGCTTGTGGGGTTCGGCGCCTTGGGCGTACGGTCGGCAGCGGCTGCCCCGTGGGATGTGTTTGACCTCGATTCCAAGCTCTACGTTCCTTACTACCGGGCCGATGCAAATACCATCACACTGTTGGTCGTTGAGAACCCGTTTGGCCCCGGGGCGGTGCCCAACATCCGGTTCTACGATCAAGACTGTAAATTCATCAGGGACCTTCACCCGCCACTCACGACGGCTGATGTGGACTTTTTTAGCGTGAATAAAGTATTGGAGCCCGCCACCGGTGAGGGAGGCATCCTTATCAATGCGAACGCTGGCGCCGCCACCCCTGGGCTGTCCGCTGAGACGATCGTGATCGACCTAGTGGCGGGAACGCTCACCCGGTTCCACCACATCAACCAGCAAGACGGTGCCGGGATATGGAACGTCTTTGCAGACACCTGGACTGGGGCTTACTTCGATGCGAACGGTGTTGACAACGAGCTGTATCTGTTCTGCCCGAAGAAAAAGTCCGCCACAGAGACACAGAACCGACTGGGTGACGACCTTATTGCTTTGGCAGACTCCCCGGTCAACGATCCCACCAAGTTCTCGGCAGGGGTGGACCTCTTCGTTTTCGACGCTGACGAGAACCTGATTATCACGGTACCCGTGCCCTGCACGTGCGTGACCCGTGCCCTTCTCGAAGCCTACACTACCCAGGTGAATGGACGAGATGGTCGGATCGTGGTCACGTCAATCTATACGGGAGGCGATGACGAGGATTTCATTGCCTTCATGAAGACGCAGATCAAGGGGACCAACTTCGTGTTCAGCGGTTACATGTTCAGCAGTTACGGCGACCGCACACGGTAAGCGCTTGTTGTGGCAAGGCAAAGCCGAGGGAGGGGCAATATCCCCTCCCTCGGCTTTTCTTTTGGTGTCTGAGATCAGGGGTACATCAGCTTGTGGGTCTATATTCAGCAAGGCTGGAGTCGAAAAGGGAAGGGAAAAGCGCTGATTCGGAGAGCGGCAAGCTTGTCCTGAGCGAAGCCGAAGGACGCCTTCAACGACTCCGTCCTTCGACAGGCTCAGGGCGAACGGAATATGTCAAGAAGCGTCGGATACACTACACTAGCGCTTGATTGCAATAATACACGTTACGTCATTCCCGCAGGTCTTAAGCGGGAATCAATTGATTTTCCTGGATACCCGCTTTCGCGGGTATGACGATCAATGCGCACGGACTTTCGCAATGAGACACTAGGGAGCAAGAAGGGTCGCCACGATCCTCTGCTTTCCCGGTTGGCTGATCTCGGTAACGAGGAAGGTCCGGCCTTTAGCGAGCAGGAGGTGAGGCCGTGTGGCAGAGACGGCTGCCGGTTCCGGAATGGGCTGGGGCTGCCAGCTCTTTGCGAAATCAGGGGAGACAGATGCCTGGAGTCGGGACGCTCCACCCGCCTTTTCTTCCCAGACGGCGGCGATCCGGCCGGTGGGGTCGAGGACCAGATGGGGGGACCTGGATGGGGTGCCGCCCGGCTCTCCGGTGTCGAGTCGAATCTCCTTCGACCAGCTCTTCCCGAAATCGGACGACACGGTGAGGTAGATGTCTGAAGCCCCGGCCCGCTGGTCCTCCCAGACCAGCGCCGCCTTTCCCGTCGATGAGAGGGCCAGTTGGGGATTTATAGCCGGTGTCTCGCCCGGCGTTGTCGTTCGTGGTCGAATCTCCTTCGACCAGCTCTTCCCGAAATCGGACGAGACAACGGTGAAAATGTCTGGGAGTTCGACGGTCTCCGCCCAACTGATCATAATGTGGCCCTTCTGGTCGGCGGCCAGCGTCGGGGCTCCGGCGACTATTCCGGGTCGGTCGAGCTTTGTGGTCTGCCAGTTCTTTCCGCCGTCGGCGGTCGTTGCGACGAAGAGGGGAGTCCGCCTCTCCTTGACCTCCTGCCAGGCGACGACGAGCCGGCCGGGACCGGCGGTAGCGAGCTGAGGCATGGTGGCCATTCCTGAGCCGTCGTCCAGCGCAACCGGGGCGGACCAGCTCTTCCCGAAGTCTGGTGAGGTGACGACGAGGACGCGGGTCCCTTTAATCTGCCGGACTGAGAGCCCGCGCTCGTGCTCGTACCAGACGACGACAGCCTGTCCCTTGTCGTCGAGGCGGAGTTGGGGCTGGTACCCGTCACCCGTGTTGAGCGGCTTCGGTTCCGACCAGCTCTTCCCGAAGTCTGGTGAGGTGACGACGAGGACGGCCTTCAGTTCCCCCTTCACCCGGTTCCGCCACACGAGCAAAAGATGCCCTTTGCCGTCGGCGGCAAGCTGTGGACCTGACGCCTGGGCCCCTTCCGGGACCCCCAGATCGAGCCGGCGATCCGGCTCCCAGGTCTTCCCTTCGTCGGTCGAGCGGGTGAACATAAGGACTTGGCTCTTTTCTCTCGTCTCTACCCAGGCGAGGTAGAGGGGGCCGTTTGGATCGGCTGCCATGACCGGATCCCTCGCCTGGATCGAAGAGTCCTCCGGGCGGGGGCGCTGAAACGTGAAGCCGGATCCGGCGATGAGGATCAGGATGCAAGCCAATCCGAGCAGACGGTGTCTCATGATCTCCTCCTTCTCGTGGGTTCTTGTTGGCCTACCGGTGGGCAAGTCGTGAGTTGCTGGTGTATGTCGTTCAAACGCTGGCGAATGCCTTCGATCAGCGTAGCCAGCTCGGCGCCTGTCCTGCAAGCTTCTGCTCGTGCTTCGACAGGCTCAGCACGAACGGAAAAAGTCAGTGTTCGCAATAGATATACCGTTCACCCTGAGCCTGTCGAAGGGTATATGAAGGTTTACAGAACAGGCGCATCGCGGGTGTTCGTGATGACGGCACCCTACCATACCCGATTCTTCCCGTCAAGCCGATGACGATGATGAAGCGAGCTGCAACAATAAGGTGGCGGATCGGCTGCGCACTGGTGAGTCTTGTGCTTTTTGCGTTGCCGCTTCATGCGGAAGAGATCCCTTCTCTCCGGTTTATTAAGGCATCGTCGGGGCTTCCCGACTCGGAACCTCAGGGCTCTGAGGGCGGCTGGACGGGGCTCGCCTTCGGCGATGTGAATGGCGACGGCAGGCCCGATCTGGCGGCGGTCGCGCGAAAGGGGGACGGGGCGCATGTCTTCCTGCGTGAAGGGGAAAGCTGGCGGGAGGCTTCGACCGGGCTGCTTCGCCATTTCAGCGGCCGGTGGGGGGTTAGGTTTGCCGATATCAACGGCGATGGCCGGCTGGACCTTGTCACCTCTGGCGGGGAGGTCTTCCTGGGCGACGGGAAAGGGAACTGGAGGCTTGCCGCGCAGCTTCCCTTTGAGGGTGAGGACGTGGCGATAGGCGACGTTAACCACGATGGCCGGCCGGACTTGGCCATCATCGGCCATCTTTCAGGCGGGATTCGAGTCTTCCTGCAGGACGGTAAGGGGGGGTGGGTCGAGACCTCCCAGGGGCTTCCTACCCGGGAAGGTGGCCACAAACTCACGTTTGTCGATGTGAACAAAGACGGCCATCTCGATCTCGTTGGAACTGTCTCGTATGAGCTGGGAGTGTGGCTGGGGGATGGGAAGGGGCATTGGAGGAAGGCGGCCGAGGGCCTCCCCCGGGCCAACTGCTGGGGCATCGCCGTGGCCGATCTGGACCAAGACGGCTACCCGGATCTCGTTGTCGGCTGCTTGGACCCAGAGGGGATTCATGTCTTCCTCGGCGACGGGAAGGGAAGCTGGCGGCCCTTGGCGACAAAAGGTCTACCCCGCTCCGGGTTATACCTGGACGTGGCGCTTGCCGATTTCAACGGTGATGGACGCTTGGATCTCATTGCCGGGAGCTATGATGGCCGGATTCAGGTCTTCTTCGGGGATGGAAAGGGAGACTTCACGGAGGTGCAGGTGGTGGGTCTCCCGGCCAAAGTCGGGCGACCGGAGACCATCGTTGTCGGCGATCGGGACGGCGACGGCCTCCGCGACCTCGGGATCGCCGCCTACCAGGGCGGAGTGCAGGTCTGGCGGACCGCCGGCGCCGTTCGACGTTGATACCAGCTTTCGCCCTTGACCGCTTTTCTTCAAGCCTGATATAGTGAAACCCGGTATTGTTGGCCGGTTCGGTCCGATTCACACACGCGCAATGGGGGTCAAGGGCAAAAAGTGTTCGCGGTGTCGAAGTCCATAGGCAGCGCGATCGCACTTTCCGTCGTCGTTCCTGTCTTCAACGAGGAAGCGAACCTCTCGGAGCTGTACGAGCGGCTCACCAAGACGCTGGACGGGCTGGGATCCTCCTATGAAATCATTTTCGTTGACGATGGGTGTACGGACGGGAGCTCTCAGCGACTTCGCGAACTGGCTGCCGGCGATCCTCGCGTCCGGGCCGTGAGGTTTGTCAGGAACTTTGGCCAACACGCCGCGCTGTCGGCCGGGATCGAGCGAAGTCGCGGCGACATTGTCATTTTGATGGACGCCGATCTTCAGTCCGATCCCGAAGAAGTGCCCAGATTCATTTCGAAGATCGGTGAGGGGTGCGATCTGGTCACCGGATGGCGGGCTGATCGGCAGGACTTAGGAATCGCTCGGCGGATCGGTTCCGCCGTAATGAACAAGTTGGTGAGCTTGTCCACGGGCGCGACCCTCCACGATCACGGTTGTGGGTTTCGCGCGATGACGCGGCGGGTGGCCCAGGAGATCAATCGGTCCGGGGACTTGCGGCGATTTTTGGCGGTGCGGCTTGTCACCGCGGCCCATGCGGTTGGAGAAGTGCCTATTGCCAACCATGCGCGGCGGCGCGGGCAGTCGAAGTATACGCCCTTTCGGCTGCTCGCCTTGACCTTCGAGCTTCTGCTCGTCGTTTCAGCCGGCTCCTTTCGCATCATTGGATGCGCGGGTATCCTGGGCGCCCTTGTGGGTGGTCTCGTGGCTTGTGGCGCCCTTCTGGGTCGGCTCGCCTTCGGAATGGTCGTCGGCCCTTTCGTCCTGGTCGCCATTCTTTTCCTCGTGCTGGGCGGTGTTCAGTTTACGATCCTTGGTCTTCTCGGCGAATTCGTCGTCCGGGGCTATCACGCCGCTCAAGCGTTGCCCTTTTACGTGGTCGAGGAGGAAATCGGGGGTGCTGCTGGGGCAAAGGCGGGGTTGGGATGAGGCTAGGGGCGGTACAACCGGGCTATCTGCCTTGGTTGGGCTTTTTCGATCAGATAGCCTGCTGTGATGTCTTCATCCTGTACGACGATCTGCCCTATAGCCGGCACAGTTGGCGAAACCGAAACAAGATCAAGACTCCTCATGGATGGGGCTGGCTCACTGTTCCGGTGGTGAACCGCGGGTTGTGCAGTAAGAGCATTCGCGAGGTCGAGATCAGCAGCCAGAGCCATTGGGGGCGCGGCCATTGGAACCAGATCCGCCAGTGCTACGCCCGTGCTCCCTATTTTCAGGCACATGAGGCCTTCTTTGCGACGCTGTACGAGCGTTCGTGGCGATATCTGGCGGACCTCGATCTTGAGATCATCTTCTATCTGCTCGGCGTCCTGGGGATTGAGACGAAGATCCTCATCTCGTCACAGGAGGGGTTGGAGCGCGACTACCGTAGTGCGCAGCCAGGGGGGAAAGATCCCGCGGGACGAGTCGCCTTCCTGTGCCGGCGATTAGGGGCGCAACGCTTTTTGGAGGGAGCCGTAGGTCGGTCGTACATCGATCCGTCCCGCCTGGAGTCGTTAGGGATTACCCTTGAGTTTCACGATTACCGGCATCCCTCGTACTATCAGTTGTATGGTTCGTTTATTCCGTACCTTTCGGTGATCGATCTCCTGTTTAACCATGGGCCTGACAGTCTCGACATCTTGACCGGCCAGAGGGCGGTCGCGCTGCCCTGAGGGGAGCGACGGGAAGGAGCTGTATTGTGAAAAGGATCTTAATCACGGGAGGCGCCGGCTTCATCGGGAGCCGGTTCGCCGCCCATCTCATGGAGCACTATCCAGAGTATCGCCTGATCGTCCTGGACGCCCTCACGTATGCGGGGAGTCTGGACAACTTCCCGGAAGCCTTTCACAACCATCCCCGATTTCGGTTCTGCTACGGCAACATCCGAAATGGGGCTATCGTAGAGGAGCTGGTGGCCGAGGCGGATGCTGTCGTTCACTTCGCAGCGGAGACCCATGTTCCGCGTTCGCTCTCTGATACCGTCACCTTCTTTGAGACTGACGTGCTGGGTACCCAGGCCGTCGTGAGCGCGGTCCTGAAGCGGCAGATCGAGCGGTTTGTCCATATCTCGAGCTCCGAGGTGTATGGGACGGCGACCTCTACCCCCATGACCGAGGATCATCCTCTCAACCCGACCACCCCCTATGCCAGCGCCAAGGCCGGCGCCGACCGATTGGTCTACTCGTACTATAGGTCGTACGGTCTCCCCTGCGTAATCCTGCGACCCTTCAATACCTACGGGCCTCATCAACACCTGGAGAAAGCGATCCCCCGCTTCATCACGAACGCCCTCATGGATGAACCGTTAATCATCCATGGGGATGGGAGCTTCTCCAGGGACTGGGTGTACGTAGAAGATCTCTGCCGCGCCCTGGATCTGGCGCTGCATGCGGATCTGCAGACTGTTGCCGGGGAGACGATCAACCTGGGGACCGGGAGCGATACTCCGGTTCTGACCGTGGCCGAGCGAATCTTACAGATGCTGGGAAAGCCTCGCTCCCTCCTGTGCTTTGCCCAGGACCGGCCGGGCCAGGTCAGACAACATCTCGGCTCGACAGCAAAAGCCGCTCAGGTCCTGGGCTGGAAGGCGGAGACCGATGTGGAGGTCGGCCTCGAGCGGACTATCCGCTGGTATGCCGAGCATCAAGAGTGGTGGCGGCAGCGGCTCTGGATGCGCTCCGTGACCGTCACGGATCCTGCCGGGAAGACGTCCACGTATTGAGTCAGGGTCTCGGTGTAATTCGGGATATGGCGAAGTGGGAGAAGTGGCTACTGGTGGGCATCCTTGCCTTGTCGGCTGGGGTTCGCCTCACGGGCCTCGACCTAGGCTGGTTTATGATGGATCAAGCTCGGGATGCCACTGAGGCCCTCAAGATCGCCAAAGGACAGAATTTTCCGATCGTCGGCCCCATTGCCCGCAATCTCTATGCCCTCGGTCCGCTTTACTACTACGTGATCGCTGCGCCATTTTGGTTGAGCAGCGACCCGTGGGTGGTCGTCCTTTTCATCAACCTTTTGAACCTCGTCTCCGTCTATCTCGCCTGGCGAATAGGACGTGAATTCTTCAGTCCAACTGCAGGCCTTGTGGCGGCTGCCCTGTACGGTGTCTTCCCCATGGCTGTCGTGAGTTCTAAGGGGCTCTGGAATCCCGGGCTTATCCCCTTTTTCACAGTGATCTTCTTTTACGCTCTCTACTCCTATCTTATCGCAGGAAGGGCGTGGGGGTTGACCGTAGCCATCATGGCGCTCGGTTGTCTCCTTCAGATTCATCTGAGCGCTCTCGCCTTAGGCCTCGTCCTTCTCCTCTCACTCCTGCTGTTCAGGCAGTCATTCGCATGGCGTCATGCCCTCGCTGGCCTGGCTTTCGTTGTGATCCTTTTTGTGCCCTATTTCGTTTTTGAGGCGCAGCGAGACTTTCAAGCCTTCCCTGACGCCTTTCGATTTATCGGACAGGATAGCCAAGTGGTGGCTCGGGAATCTCAGCTTGAGATGCCATGGAAGGCTCTTCAGGGTCCTTTCAACATCGCGGTACGCATGGCTCAGGGCTTCTCATCAGCCCGGGCTCCCTTTTTCACGCCTGTTCAACGCCTGGAGCTGGCCCTCTTCGTTGGCGGTTTCTTCTGGGTGTTTCTTTCCACGATACGCCGCTGGCGGCAAGATGGGGCGGTTCCAAGAGCTGAAGGGCTCTTGCTGCTGTGGATTGTCGTGTCCGTCTCCGTGCTCATCCAGAAAAAGCAGGCTTTGGCGTGGTACTACTTTGATCTGCTCTATCCTGCCCAGTTTCTGGTCATTGGGATTGTCACGGACCGGGCCCTTCAGGCAACTGCCCGGAAAGGATTCACCCGTCTTGTCCAGCGGGTCGCCTCGTGGTCGGTAGCCCTCGTCGTCGGCCTAATCGTCTTTACCCAGATCTTCTTTCTGGCTGCCCTCCGCCGGGAGGTCCTCAGTGTCGGATCTCTGCGCCTGCCCACGGAGATTATGCTTCGGTTTCCAGACCCGTTGTGGTTTATTCAGGAAAGAGGCTTTTTGGAGATCATGGCTATGAAGTACAAACGGGCTCTTACGGAGGCGATCCTTGCCGACTCCCCTTTGGACGAAGCTGCCTTTCACGGACAAATCCATGGGTCGGCCTTTGAGGACCTGCTTGAGGACAGGGGCTTCTTTTTCCATATCCTTCGGCGAGGAGAGACCAAAGGGGGAACTGAGGCTCATTACGCGGTCCTGAGAGAGCGGGACTGGCCCGGCAGCATTGAAGGAGCATTCCGCAAGATTGGGCCATTCTGGCTTGTGAAATACCAACCGTCAATCCGGTCCAGTTTCTGGAAGAATTCGGATCGACCAGGCCCTGGCTGGTTCGATAGGACGTTCGATGACTCTACATGGACTGCTAAACCCCTGCCAGCTCGAAACCTGCCCGATCGATCAGTATACGCTCAAACGCCTCTCAGCTCCTGGGGAGGCTCTCCTATCTACTGCCGGGGCTGGATTGAGGCGAACGGTATGATTGATGACCTTCATCTCATCCTGGCTCTCCGTGATCTTCCATTGAAGGCGAGCCGGCACGGAATCGAGGCGCTGTATCTGAACGGGCGGCGAATTGAACCCATCGCGTCTCGATCGTATCTCACCCCAGTGACGAGGAGTACTGAGGTGGTGTACGAGGTGGGTCCTTCTCTGAACAGGGGACTCAACTTGATTGCGTTCGAGGTGGCAGGGGGCTACCCTGATTTCGACCTGGATGTCTACGAGGTTAGGTGGCGACCGGAGAAGGGATAGGAACCAGACATGCGCCCGGACATTTCGTTGGTGATCGCCTCCTACAATAGTGTGAGGGAGATTAAGGAAAGCCTCCGTCGGCTTCAGGCCTACTTTGAAAAGCAGCCGTATTCCCACGAGATTATCATCGTCGACGATGGGAGCAGCGATCACACTGAGGCGACTCTTGGCGACTTCTCGCTACGCTATCCGGAACTGAAGGTACTGGGCAATAGTCGAAACATGGGGAAAGGATATTCGATCAAGAAGGGGGTCCTGGAGGCGAAAGGCCGGTTCATCCTCTATACAGACGCTGACTTGGCCTACCCAATCGAGGGGATCGAGGCCTTCCTTCTGCCGCTGTGGATGAAGTCCCATGATGTTATTGTTGGTTCTCGGGTTCACGCCGCGTCCCTGTTTTACCTTCACCCTCGCTATTTCCGCTACGTGTACAAGCGACACCTGATGAGCCGATTCTTCAATTGGGTGGTCCGCGCTATACTGGGAATTCGCGCGGTGGACACCCAATGTGGCCTTAAGGGATTTACAGCGGAGGCGGCGAAGGCGATCTTCTCGCGGGTCGACATTTGCGGTTTCGCGTTTGACGTGGAGGTGCTGTTGATCGCGCAACGCCTTGGACTCCGGATTACGGAAATTCCGGTGACGTTCGCCTACAGTGGGGAAGTGAGCAGCGTCAAGCTCGTCAAGAACGCGTACCAGGCTTTTCGGGATCTGATCACGATCTATCGCCGGGATCGACAGGGCAGGTATCGGGGCGATCAGGATTTTTCGCACAGGGCGTAGAGGAGATTTCCGCCGGCCCGGCTCTTCTTCAGCTCCCAGCGGTAAAGGCGCTCCGCCCATCGGTCGGAGAAGATGGCGACAAAGGGGGAGAGGTGATTAAAGGTCCCCATTCTCCGAATGGTGAAGCGCGCCTGAGTAAGGGTCTTTGCCAACGTTCGACGATGGTATTTGGAAATGTGCTCTCCGCCGGCCATCTCAGGCGCCAGACGGAGGTTGTCGGCCAGGAGCTCTATGACGAACCACAAGCTTCGGTAGTTGGGGGTTGTGATAAGAAGTTGTCCTTTTGGCTTGAGGATCCGATAGAGTTGGCTCAAGACTTGCGGGATGATCCGCTGCTCAAGATGCTCAATAACCTCCATAAAGAAGATCGTTTCGAATGTGTGGTCAGCAAAGGGGAGTTGCGTGAGATCGGCCTGAATGTAAGTGCCGCGGCCCCTTCGGGCGGCGAAGGCTAAGCGGGCGTGGTTGATGTCGCAACCAACGGCCACCCGGCAATACGGGACCAGTTCAGAAATGAGGTTTCCCGCACCACAGCCCGCATCCATCACGTAATCTTCAGGTGAGATGTCTGTCAGATGAAAGAGCCGGAGCTTGTTGAGATGCCATCGTTTCCTCACAGGGTTGGCGCTTGTAAGGGCGTAATACTGCCCGCTCCCTTCGGGATCGTAATCGGCTCGCTTCATTTACCAATAAGTGTAATTGATTCTGCCATCCGACGCAAACACGGAGACTGTGAAGTTGCCTCATGAAGCGGGTTTCGGCTCACCCGGGGGAAAATCGGTCGTGCCTGAAGGAACGGCGATAGATGTGGCCTTGTTGGCCCCGGACCAGGAGAAGGCCTGGGAGGACTTCGTTGAAGCCTCCTCTCATGCGACCTTTGCCCACCTCCTCGGGTGGCGGAACATGGTGGAGAAGACATATCACCATACGCCTTTCTACCTCATGGCCCAAGAGCGCGGGCGAGTTGTCGGACTTCTACCGCTCTTCCTCATCGAAAGTCGGATCTTCGGGCGGTTCATGGTGACGGCGCCATATCTCTCCTACGGAGGCCTGATAGCTGATGACGCGGAGGCGTCTCGATCTTTGGTCGAGAAAGCCAGGGAGCTGGCTATTGAGCAGAGGGTCGAATATCTGGAAATCCGTGGATCACGCCGGATCGATCAGGGCCTTATCCTGAAGGACAAGTACTGCACCTTTGTTTTGTCGCTTTGCCGTGGCCCCAAGGCTCTGTGGTCGAGGCTCGAAGGAAGGGCTCGGAAGGCCGTCAGAAAGGCAATGTACTCAGGCCTCATGGTTGAGAGAGGCCATTCACTGGTGGAGGCTTTCGCCGGCCTGGTCAGCCGGCACATGAGGGATCTGGGTACGCCGTTTCACCGAGCTATCTTTTACCGAAATATCCTTGCGGAGTTTCAGAATCAATCGGAGATCCTGATGGTCAGTCATAGGGGGCGACCTATCGGGGGAGTGCTGCTGGTCACCTCGAAGGACACAGTCTTCCCGCTCTATGGAGGAGCCCTCATTGAATCCAGGGCTTTTTCTCCCATGAGCCTGCTCATCTGGGAGACCATTCTATTTGGTTGCGAGCGCGGCCTTGCCTATCTCGATTTCGGCCGAAGCCGGTGGGATTCCGGGACCTTTTTCTTCAAGCGGCAATGGGGAGCCCAGCCTTTCCCGCTTTTCTACGAATATCATTTCGCCGATGGAATCCGGATGCCCGATATGGACCCGACAAACCCGAGTTTCCATGTCGCCGTCGCCATCTGGAAGCGGCTGCCGGCTTTCATGGCAAGAGCACTTGGACCTGCTATTATCAGGGATATCCCATAGACCCTTGAGGGATGGGTCGATGGCTGAAGGAATCATTCGGCACCCCTCGGTGCGAGACCGAGACATTGATGCGCTGGTCGATATCTATACCGAGTGCTTCCCCGACCGTACCGAGGAGGTCTTTGGGGGAGTTCATCGACGGACCTTCATTGCCGATTACTTACGTTTTTACCTTTCATGGGATCCTGAGAACAATTGGGTGTATGGATTGGATGAGAAGATCCTTGGCTTTGTCATCGGCCCGTGTCGTGACATGCGGGCCGGGACTATCTTCGTCCACTGCCAGGTGTTGCGTTGGCTTTGGCATTTTGCGACCGGGAGATACGGCTTGCCACTTCATATCGTCAAGCTGTATCTCGAATCTGGCATCGCGTTCAATCGCGACCCGGCAATCAGGAGGCTTTGGGGAAGGCCTTACATCCATATATTTGCCGTCACGCCCAGCGCTCAAGGGATGGGTATCGGCTCGACGCTGATACAGTGGACCTTGGATCAGTATAGGAAACGAGGTGTCGATTTCTGTTGGCTGGTCGTTCAGGGGAAGAACCAGAGAGGATTCAAATTTTATGAGAGGTTCGGGTTCCGATTCCACGAGAAAATAGCCAACGGTGACGTCATCATGGTTTGGAGAGATGTGCATGAAGCGAAGGGCCATTGTCAACGGCGATGACCTTGGACTGAGCCCGGGCATCAATAAAGGTATTGTCGAGGCGTATCGGGATGGAATTCTGACAAGCGCCTCGTTGATGGCCACAGGAGAAGCTTTCGATGAGGCGGTGACCCTGGTCCGGGAGCATCCCGGGCTATCAGTCGGTATCCACCTCACGCTTGTGGAAGGGATTCCTGCCCTCTCTCCTCAAAAGATTCCTTCATTGGTGGGATCGGATGGACGGTTTCATGGGTCATTGGGTGCGTTTGCCATGAAATGGTTGACAGGTCGAATCAGGCTTGAAGAAGTTCAGTTGGAGTTCCAGGCCCAAATCGAGAGGGTCTTGGATTATGGGATTAACATCGAAAAGCTCGACAGCCACATGCATCTGCACCTCTTGCCGAGGATTATCCAGACTGTTCTGGCTATGGCCAAGCGTTACGGTATCAAAGACGTACGCCTTCCCAAGGGACGTTTCGTTGATGTGGGCTTGAGGCGGAGCCTCATTCCTTTACTGTCCGCTTCCCACAGTCGGCGGGTAGCCATAGCGGGGCTTGCCTCTTCCGATCGATTCGCCGGCATCACGGAGAGTGGACGGCTGACCGAGCGCAGCCTCATGCGAATCCTCGAGGGTCTGCAGCAAGGTGTCACAGAGGTGATGGTGCATCCCGGCTATCGGGATGCGGTCCTCGACAAATGGCCCAAGTCGCGCCTTTACGATCGAGAGGGGGAGCTCAACGCTCTCATCTCGCCCCGGATCAAGGCCCTCATCGAGGAACTGGGAATCGCTCTAATCAACTACCGGGAGGTTTGTCGGCATGTCTGAAGCGCTTGCCCTACACGGCGGAACGCCAGTGCGGACGGAATTCCTGCCCTTTCACCGCCCGTGGATCGAGGAGGCGGCCATCAAGTCGGTGGCCGAGGTCCTGGAGTCGGGATGGATCACGCGAGGACCAAGGACCGAGGAGTTTGAGGAAGCCTTCAGGAGGTATATCGGCTGCCGGAATGCTATTGGACTTAACTCCTGCACGGCCGGACTTCACCTCTCCCTGGCTGCTCTCGGCATTGGGCCTGGAGACGAGGTCATCACCTCGCCCATTACCTTCCCTGCGACAGCCAACGTGATCATCCATCAGGGGGCGCGGCCTGTCTTCGCCGATGTCGAAGAGGAGACGTTGAATCTTGATCCCCGGAATGTCGAGGAGAAGATCACATCGCGGACCAGGGCCATTATTCCCGTTCATTTTGCAGGCCACCCGTGCCAGATGGATGCCATCCTGGATATTGCCGAACGACATCGTCTTGCCGTCATCGAGGATGCTGCCCATGCGATTGAGGCATCGTATCGTGGCCGAAAGATCGGGACCATCGGCCTCTTCACTGCCTTCAGCTTTTATGCCACCAAGAATCTGACGACGGGAGAGGGGGGGATGCTCACAACGACGGATGAGGAGTTGGCCGAGAAGGTCCGTGTCTTGAGCCTGCACGGCATCAGTCATGATGCCTGGAAACGGTACGCCAAAGAGGGCTCTCAACACTGGGAAGCGGTGTATCCCGGCTACAAGTATAATATGTTCGACCTCCAGGGGGCGCTTGGTCTTCGGCAATTAGAGCGAGTAGAGGAGTGGTGGCGAATCCGCCGAGCCTACGTTCAGCGGTATCGCGCAGGTCTGGGGGAGATCCCTGGACTTGTTCTGTTGGGGGAAAGGGCCGATGTGAGGCACGCCTATCATCTTCTTGTGATCATTGTGCGGACGGAGAGGCTGAAGGCAGATCGCGACACCATCATGGCGGCTCTGAGAGCGGAGAATATCGGTGTCGGGCTCCATTTCCGCGCCTTACACCTTCACCCCTATTATCGACAGGCTGTTGGCTTCAAGCCTGGCGATCTCGCTACCGCTGAACGGGCCTCAGAGCGGGTCCTCTCCCTTCCGCTGTATCCCAAAATGACAGAGCAGGATGTGTCGGATGTGATCGAGGCGGTGAGGAAGGTCATGTCCTTCTACTCTCGCTGACACGACGCCCGGCGCAGGGGTCGAGATCTCGTATGGAGTTTGTGCTGGCACTCGCCTGGATTCTTCTGGTAGCTGGCGGCCTCCTGTTCTATTCAGGGTTTGGGGTGACATGGCTCCTTTCATATGAACGGATCCGGGGTGAAGAGCTGCTGATTGCGCCCTTCGCCGGCCTCTCCCTGATTGTCATTGTGGGGTATTGGTGCGGTGGGGCAGGGTGGTCCGCCGGCGTAGCGCTTATCATCACCCTAATCCTCTCGACATGTTTCAACCTGCTTGCCCTCATTTATCAAAAGCGAATCCCCCTGGCAGTTAAGGACCATTTCTTCTCCTTTGCCCTCGCCTTGCTCGCCCTGGTTGTTGCCGTCTATCCCATGTGGCGGTCAGGAAGACTCGGGCCACTCGGGTCAAATGGCGACCAGGTCTTGTATGCCAATGTGACGGCATATCTGGAATCCAGCGGCTTGCCCACTCCTCCCCCTTTTCCATCGAAGCCGGCTGTCGTACAGCTTTCCTTTGTTAACTGGGGGACTCCCCTTGGGTTCAACTACGTTCACGCCTTCGTCAATAAGCTCTCAGGGACCGAGCCTCACGAGACCTTTTCCCTGATCACCGCTCTCTGCATCGGTCTGGCCGTCCTAGCCTATCGATTTTCAGCCGGATGCGTCTTTGGTATGGGCCGGCAAGGAGCCTTGCTGGCCGCCCTCTTGGCCGCCGCCAGCCCCACTTTGATGTGGATCCATTATAACGATTATGGTATGCACGTCATGAGCCTAAGCCTTATCCCCGTCGCCCTTGGTTTGGGGGTTCTTGCGCTGAGGGAGAAGAACCGAAAGGCCCTCTTTCTTTCGGCTCTTACCCTTTCCGCAGCCTTCACCAGCTATCCCCTTGGGGCTGCTCCATTCGCTGTTGCGCCCCTTGTCGTGTATGGCCTGTTCTTACATCTCCTGAAGAGGCAACCCTTGACTCTGACCTTATGGCGGGCCGGTGGGCTGGGCATGCTCATGGTTCTCTTGAACCTACCCGGGGTCCTGCATGCAGGTAAATTTATCCTGCCTATGTTGGGGTTTATCAGGGCGAAGGAGTTCGGGGATGTGGATTCGTTCATCCCATGGGCAGAAGTCTATGGGCTTTCCCACCATGCCTTTCAGGAATTCGTGTCTCCCATTCTTTCCGTTCCCCATGTGCTTTCTATCATTCTCACCTCGATCGCGTTCCTCGTCACTCTCTTCGGGATGTGGAGGGCCAAGGATGATGGAAGGCTCCTCTTCCTTTC
>JAGWQH010000042.1 GCA_028870115.1 Candidatus Methylomirabilota bacterium | reverse complement strand
GTGAGGGACAGGACGTGACGACCCGTGCTATCTCACGGTCTCACCGGACCAAGACTGACGCGGTCTGTCACGTCCGGATGTGTTAGATCCTCGACCACGACTCTATACCTGTTCATGACGCTACTGTAAAGATACAAGACTATTCCCTCAGGAAGTTGCGCAAAAAGGGGGTCCCTGAAGAATCCATCTCAGGTTTCTGTACGACTCTTTTTGATGGAATCAATCTGCAGATCTTCAATGCCCCCATAGACCTTTTCATAGAGGACTTTCTTTACCATGAATTCGAGGAACTCCGGCCATACCAATTCATCTCCCTGTTTGGTTTGCTGAAGCAAGGTTTGCATGCGGTAACAAACAAGGAAATCGTTGAACATGCGCCGCCAAATATATTGTGGAGTAGCAAGATCTTCAATATTGTCAGTGCCATGCAGTTCAAGGACCTCTATGGGGTTCCCGTTGTTCAGGAGTTTCACGCAACGTCGTCAGAGCTATCGAACGCGAAGGCTTTCTACAGTGACTTCCTGCAGCATAAGGATAGCCGCAAGCCCGGCCAGGAATACGAAATGGTTCTTGATTGGGCAGAACGCCTTGGTCTCGACGAATGTTTTGAGTTGATTGATGAAAAGGAATACCGTGGCGAGAGAACGGATATCGACAAGCTGTTGACTTCGATAGAAGAAGGCCCTCACGGCGTTGAGTCAAGGGATATCGACAAGCGGAGGGATGAAGAAAGGTTCCAGAAATCTCAGACAGAAACCGGGACTAACATGGCGGTGGTCATGTTCATGGTTGATGCGTTGAACTACTTCAGGTATATGCCAAAAGAGAGAATCAAAGAAATCGCACATGAGATCGCATTGTTGGGAACACAGGGGTTCAGTCCGGACAAAGAGGGCTACAAAGTCAATGCTATCCCCGAAAAGATATTCTCGGGTTATCACATATTGGCCTTCTACTACGTGAGCTGGAAGTTAGCCATTCCCGAAATGGTCTCCCATCTAAACTTACCCTATGACGGGGAATTCGAGTTGGCCATGAAGTTACAACAGAAGTAGGGCGCATCACTCCATTCCTTTTCGTTTTGACAACGCAAAAAGGACCCACCTTGATAGGGTAAAAAGGACTCGCTGCTGTGGCGGTTTTGTGTTAAAGATATTGGGCACTTATGGGATTAATGGGGTCTGATGGCGATAGAGGAAGACCCCGGCATCGAGGGCCAGATCGCTTGCGCCGACACTGTCCATACTAACCGGCGCATGGACCCCGTGACCGACACACTTACTGCCGACCTGCCGGACGACGTTGGGCTGGTGCTTGCGGCTTAGCGAAGGAGGCAATCACCCCATGAAGACCGTCCGCGATGCCTGCCAGATACAGCCAAATGCCCTGTCCATCAAGCTCAGCGACCAGGTTGAGCAACTCGATGAGCTGATCACCGCCGAGGGGGGTGGCGCGGCCTTCTTCGAGAAGACGCACATCACCCAAGGTATGCAGGACCTGATCAGTGAGGGCACCGCGCGACTGGCCGGCGCTTCGACGCAGGCGGTTTTTCACCTCAAGCAGGCAATGGGCGGCGGCAAGACTCACCTGCTCGTTGGTTTCGGCCTGCTCGCCAAGCATCCCCAGCTTCGCAAGCAGTACTGCGGAGGGACGCTCTACGCCTCAGCGTTTCAGAGCGCCAACATCGCCGCCTTCAACGGCCGCAACAATCCCGACCACTTCTTCTGGGGCGAGATCGCCAATCAGCTCGGCAAGGGTGAGCAGTTCAGGGCTTTCTGGACCGGCGGTCCCAAGGCGCCGGACGAGAAGGACTGGCTCAAGCTCTTCGAAGGCGATACGCCTGTCCTGATCCTGCTCGACGAAATGCCGCCCTACTTCCATTATCTCGACACGCAGAAGGTCGGAAACGGCACCGTCGCCGACATCGCTACCCGGGCGTTCGCCAATCTGCTGACGGCGGCCGGCAAGAAGAAGAACGTGTGCGTCGTGGTGTCCGACCTCGCCGCCGCCTATGACACCGGCGCCAAGCTCATCAACCGGGCACTGGAAGATGCGCGCTCGGAGCTTGGCCGTCAGGAGCGCAACATCACGCCGGTTGACCTTGCCGCCAACGAGATTTACGACATCCTGCGCAAGCGCCTCTTCAAGTCGCTTCCCGACAAAGCCGAGATCGGCGACATTGCCGAAGCCTTCGGCCGCAAGCTGGAAGAGGCCGCCAAGTCGAAGACCGCCAACCGCGGCGCCGAGGCGATCGCCGACGAGATCGCTGCGACGTATCCCTTCCACCCGCGGCTCAAGAATGTCATCGCGCTCTTCAAGGAGAACGAGCAATTCAAACAGACCCGCGGCCTGATCGAACTCGTGTCGCGCCTGCTCAGGTCGGTGTGGGACCGACAGGCCAACGATGTCTTCCTCATCGGCCCGCAGCACTTCGACCTGTCGGTGCCGGAGGTGCGCGATAAGCTGACCGAGATATCCGGCATGCGCGATGTCATTGCCAAGGATCTCTGGGACGCACAGCAATCCGCACACGCCCAGATCATCGATCTGCAAACCGGCAAGGAGGCGGCAACGCAGGTCGGCGCGCTGCTGCTCACCGCAAGTCTATCCACCGCCGTCAACGCGGTGAAGGGCCTCACCCGCGAGGAGATGGTCGAGTGTCTTATCTCACCCCTGCGCGAACCGTCGGAGTTCCTTGCCGCTTTTGAGGAGCTGGAAAAGGTCGCCTGGTACGTGCATCATACGCCGGAAGGTCGCTACTACTTCGATCGGCAGGAAAACCTCACCAAGCTCTTGCAAAGCCTCGCCCATGACGCACCCGAAAACCAGGTCGATGACCTGATCAGACACCGCCTTCGCGACATGTTCAAACCGGTGCGCAAGACCGGCTACGAAGACGTGCTGCCCCTACCCAGGCTGGAAGAGGTCGCCGATCGCGTGCGCAGGGGACGTGTGCTGCTCGTCGTGAGCCCGGATTCAAAAATCCCACCGGAAGAAGTGCAGAAGTTCTTTGAGGGCCTCAGCCAGAAGAACAACTTGTGCGTGCTCACCGGCGACAAGACCGCCATGGGCAGCGTAGAAAAGGCCGCCCGCCAACTCTTCGCGGCGCAGAAGGCCGATGGTCGCATCCCCAAGGGCCATCCGCAACGGGATGATCTGGAGAGTAAGCAGCAGACCTATGAGCAGGATTTCAACGCCACCATCCTCAATCTGTTCGACAAGGTCCTGTTTCCCATCCAGCGCGCAGATAAGCCGGCCCAGCTTGCCTCCAAACCTCTGGATATGACCCGCGATGCCACTAAACAATTCAACGGTGAGGAGCAGATCGAGAAGACGCTGACATCCAACCCGCTGAAGCTCTACCTCGACGTGGAAAAGGAGTTCGACGCCATCCGCGACAAGGCGCAGGACCTGCTGTGGCCCGAGAACCAGGACGACGCGCGCTGGTCCGATGTGGCAGACCGCTATGCTGAGCAGGCCGGCATGGTGTGGCTGCCGCCCAAAGGCCTCGACACGCTGAAATCGATCGCCTGCAACCGCGGACTGTGGGAGGACCTCGGCAACGGCTACGTGACGAAGAAGCCAAAGAAGAAGCGTACCTTCGTCCAGGTGATTGCTGAGCCCGAGCCCGGCGATGAAGGCAAGGTGCGGCTGCGCATCAATCCGCAGAATGCCGGTCCCGCGCCTCGCATCTATTACGCCGAGGAAGCGCCGGTCTCCGAGTCGAGCGCGCAACTGAAGGACAACCCTTACGTCACGAACGCTCTGCGGGTCAGCTTCCTTGTGCACGACGTATCGGGGCAGTACGAGACCGGCGATCCGGTGACCTGGTCCAACAAGCTCACCCTTCGCAATCAGCTTTCGGAGAAAGGCGGCAAGCGCAGGGTCGAGCTGTTCGTCGCCCCGAAAGGGTCGATCCGCTACACGCTGGACGGCAGCGAACCGCGCGAGGGGATCGCGTATGATGGGCCGATCGCAATCGGTGACGCCGAGGTGATACTGCGTGCCTTCGCGGAGGCAGACGGGATCGAGGCCAAGAACGAATTCCGCTTCCCGGCCAAGGGCAAGAAGGGGATGCAGATCGACGACGTAAAGCCCGGACGCCTCATCTCGCGCACCGGCCGCAAGCTCGACTCGCGCAGCAAGACCTTCGAGGGGCTGAAGCAGGCCGCCGAGAAATCGGCCACCTTCGAGGGTATTGTGCTCACGGTGGGTCAGGGCAACCAGATGATCGGCGTCAACATTGGCGACATTGCCGTGGACGCCGCATTCGTCGAAGCGCTGCTCGTCAAGGTGCTGGAGAAGTTCACGCCGGACACGCCGATCACCATGACCTTTCGCAAGGCCCACTTTGCATCGGGCCATGATCTGAAGGACTTTGCCGGGAAGCTCGGTCTTGAGCTGCAGCAAGGGGATGTCGAGCAGTGATTGAGCGGCCCAAGACGATCGACTTCGGCGCGCCCGATGCGTACGGCGCGCATCTCTTCCGCGTCGAGATTCTTGCCTCACGACATGAGCCGGTCGTGATCGTCGAGGACTACGGCTACCGCGGTCAGCAGGGCGGCATCCCGCGGGAGGAGGAACGCGCCATTATCGCGCGTCCGGTGTGGTCGGCCATCGCCCACATCGCCCGCCGTGAATTCAATGACCGGCTCAAGGCGGCGAAGATCCTGACCGGCCGCTGGCATACCGGCACCAACCTGGTGGACCGGCTTCTCGGCAAAGAGCTGTGCGTATTGGCGTGGGCGGCCGAGCCCGCCAACGAAGAGCAGCTTCCGATCATTTGCAGCAAGTGGGCGGCGCTGCGCCCCGAAGAGCGCTGGTGGCTCTTCTCCGTGACAGTCGCCGAGGCCGGCTTGCCGAATGACACCCAGCGCGGCTGGCGGCGTGCGCTCTTTCTCGCGCTTTCGGATGGCGAGAAGCCCGCGTCCCGCAAGCGACGGCCGCGACCCATCGAGCAGGATCTGTTCAAGTTGCCGCTGTTCGAGGATTCGGCGTGAGTGCCGGCGTAATACCGTTCGCGCTGAAGGATGAGCCCGCGCTCATCGAGCGTCTGCTGCCGGTGCAGAAGCTCTCCGCCGAGGTGTTCAAGGAGCGCAAAGCGGGCGCAGGTCAAACACTGGTGCCGCTTGGCGCGTATTGGAAGGGACGCAAGCCGCTCATTCTGAACAAAGCCTGCATCCTCGGCTGCCTCCTTCCGGCTACCAACGACCCGACGCGCGATCTGGAGATCTTCGAGAAGCTGATGGCGATGGACGACGAATCGTTCGTCGCCCGCTGGCCCAGCCGCCCAAAGCCCAAGGAGATCCTCGCCACCCTGAGCATCACCCGGATCACCGATTACTTCGTCTTCGATCCCCCTACGCCCATACCCCAGTCGGCGCCTGTGGACTGGTCCAAGCCGGAATTGGAGGATGTCAGGGTTCATTGGCGCGATGATATGTCCGAGTTGGAGCGCCGCCGCCTGGAAGCGCAAATGCTCCCGCTTGCACGGTACCGCGAACGAGTGGAAGCGGCCAAACGCCCCGAGGAGGTCGCGAACATTGTCCATGAGCACATCTGGGATGCGGTCAATGCGCACCTGGGCACGAGCGGTCGATCGTTCCCGGAGCTGGTCGAGCAGCTTGGGATCATGCGTTATGGTCACCGGCCGCGCGTTGCCGATACCTTCTGCGGGTCCGGTCAGAGTCCCTTTGAGGCGGCGCGGCTCGGCTGCGACGTCTACGCCTCCGACCTCAACCCGGTAGCCTGCATGCTGACCTGGGGCGCGTTCCGGATCATCGGCGGCTCAGCAGATGAGCGTGCCCAGCTTGAGCGTCGCCAGCAAGAGCTTGTGGACAAGGTGCTTGGAGAAATCGATAAGCTGGGCGTTGAAACCGATGGGCATGGGTGGCGTGCGAAAGCTTACCTGTACTGTGTCGAGGTTCGCTGCCCGCAATCCGGCTGGATGGTGCCCTTAATACCATCGCGTGTGCTTAGCTACGGCAAACAAGCGATCGCCGAGCTGGTTCCGGTTGCTTCTCAAAAACGCTACGACATTCGCGTCCGGTCGGGCGTTTCAGACGATGATTTGAAGGCCGCATCGAAGGGCACGGTGCGTTCCGACGGCCGCGGTCAGGACCCGTATCTCATTCACAGCGTGAACGGTGTCGAGTATCGGACTAAAATTTCCACGCTACGCGGCGACTATCGCAATGCCGATGGCGTCACAGGCAATAAGCTGCGTCTTTGGGAAAAGACCGATTTCAAACCGCGCCCCGAAGATATCTTCCAGGAGCGCCTTTACGCTGTCCATTGGATGAAACCCAGAGCGAATGGAAAGAAATTTGACTATGAGTTCCGCACCGTTTCGGACAATGACATCAGGCGCGAGCTTCTTGTCGAGGAGTTCGTTGCCAAGCAGCTTTTCGATTGGCAAGAAAAGGGCTGGATACCGGACATGCGGATCGAGACGGGCGATAAGACGAATGAACCGATTCGGACGCGCGGGTGGACGCATTGGCATCACCTATTTCCCGCTCGCCATTTATTGCTGCTCGGCTTGCTGAGGCGAGAGTCAAAGCGTGGAGAAGAACTGGTCCTGCTCTCCAGAATCCTCGACTACACGAGTAAGCTTTGTCAGTGGACAACCTCCAGGGCTGGGTCCGGAACCCGTGGCGAAGGGGGTCGTACAGGCGGTGCCAGCGACAATCCAGCTCATGTCTTTTACAACCAAGCTCTGAACACGTTCTACAATTATGGATGTCGAGGAAGTTTTCCGCTCCTCCAACTGTTCGGAGCCCCGCTGCCTGAAGCGGTATCGCTCGGACCTGCAAGTGTCGTCTGCCAACCCGCGGCCGATATTTTAGCCTCGCCGGACATTTGTCTTACCGACCCGCCTTACGGTAGCGCGGTGAACTATGAAGAAATCCTCGAGTTCTTCATTGCCTGGCTCCGCAAGAACCCGCCGCCTGAGTTTGCCGATTGGGTCTGGGATAGCCGCCGCTCCCTCGCGATCAAGGGTGACGATGAGAACTTCCGGCGCGGTATGGTGGCGGCCTACAAGCGGATGACCGAATGCATGCCGGACAACGGCATCCAGGTCATTATGTTCACCCACCAGTCCGGCTCCATCTGGGCCGATATGGCGAATATCGTCTGGGCCTCAGGCCTGCAGGTCACCGCCGCCTGGTACGTGGCCACCGAGACCGACAGCGCGCTGCGCGAGGGCAGCTACGTCAAAGGTACCGTCCTGCTCGTCTGCCGCAAGCGCCACGGCGCGTACAAGACCACTCGCGACGACCTTGCATGGGAAATCCAAGAAGAGGTCCAGAAGCAGGTGGATGCGCTGACCGGCCTTAACCAGCAGGCGAAGGGTCTCTACCGCGACGAGAATGTCTTCGAGGACGCCGATATCCAGATGGCCGGCTACGCTGCGGCGCTGCGCGTACTCACCCGCTACGCCGTGATCGATGGCCGGGACATGACCGCCGAGGCGATCCGCCCGCGCGTGAAGGGCGAAACCACTTTTGTTGACGGACTGATCGAATTTGCAGTTGCCACAGCCAACCAGTGTCTGGTGCCGCAGGGCATCCCTCAAGGCCACTGGGACAAGCTCAGCGGCGTAGAGCGCTTCTACCTCAAGATGCTCGACATGGAAGCTCGCGGCGCGAAGACGCTCGACAACTACCAGAACTTCGCCAAGGCCTTCAAGGTGCGCGATTTCAGGCCGCTCATGGCGAGCCAGCGGGCCAATGAGGCGCGGCTCAAGAGCGCGGTTGAGTTCGGCCGCGCCGAGATGAGCGAAGGCTCGGAGCTGCACCAGTCGGTGCTACGCGCCGTGCTCTATGCCGTGATGGAGCTGGTGAACAACGTGGACGGCAGCGAGGTGCTGGCCCACCTCATCCTCAACATCTCCGACTACTACAGCGACATGACCCGGCGCGAGCTGGCGGTAGATCTGGCCGACTACCTCGCCCGGCGGCTCGAAGCGATGCGCCCGGAAGAGGCCGGCGCCGCCCGCGTGCTGCGCGAGCTGGTGAAGAACCAGCGGCTGGGCTGAGGAAGCGAATCGACCCGTGGCCACCACATCCATCTTTATCAGCAGCGTGCAAAAGGAACTGGCTGAGGAGCGCCGTGCAGTCAAGGCGTTCGTAGAGGGCGACGCGCTCCTGCGACGATACTTCACGGCATTCCTGTTCGAGGACCTGCCCGCCGCCGACCGCCGGGCTGACGAGGTATATCTGGACGAAGTCGATCGCTGCGCGATCTATGTCGGCTTGTTCGGCAACGACTACGGCCACGAAGACAAGGACGGTGTCTCGCCCACAGAACGCGAGTTCGACCGCGCCACGCTCCGCGCGAAACCTCGGCTCATATTCGTCAGAGGCACGGACGACAAGGTACGCCACAAGAAAATGCGGACCCTGGTCCGCAAGGCCGGCGACCAACTGATTCGACGCCGGTTCGGCAGCATTCCAGACCTGACCGCGGCCCTGTATGCGAGCCTCGTCGACTACCTCGAACGCGAAGGTTCGCTGCGCACCCGGCCGTTCGATGCCTCGATCTGCCCCGGATCGACTCTCGCCGATCTGTCCGAGGAGAAGCTGCGGTGGTTTCTCTCCCGCGCACGCCGCGAACGGCAATTTGCGCTCGCGGAGAATACCCCGCCGCAGGAGGCTCTCGCGCATCTCAATCTGCTCGATGGTGGAATGCCGACACACGCCGCCGTGCTGCTGTTCGGCAGACAACCGCAAAGGTTCCTACTCACCTCCGAGGTGAAGTGCATGCACTTTCACGGAACTGAGATTCGCAAGCCGATCCCGTCATACCAGATCTACAAGGGCACGGTGTTCGATCTCGTGGACCAGGCGACAGATTTCGTCATGTCGAAGATCACACGAACAGTTGGCACCCGCGCCCAGGGACCGGAGGCGCCGGTCGAATACGAACTTCCAGAAAGGGCGGTGGCGGAGGCGATCGTAAATGCCGTGGCGCATCGCGACTATGCCAGCAATGCCAGCGTGCAGGTCTCGCTGTTCAGCGACCGGCTGGAGATCTGGAATCCAGGCGAACTGCCGCCGCCGTTGACTATGGAGCGGTTGCGCGTGCCGCACCCCTCGATCCCGCGCAATCCTTTGATAGCGGACCCGTTATTCCTCGCACGCTACATCGAGAAAGCCGGCACCGGCACGCTCGACATGATCGCGCTTCTTCGTGAGGCCGGCCTGCCAGAACCGGAATTCCGGCAGGACGGGGGAATGTTCGTACAGACCCTGTGGCGGAATTGGCTGACTGCGAAGGTCATGGAGGCTTTGGCGCTTGATGAACGGCAGAGGGAGGTAATTCAGCTCGTTCGGCGAAGCGGGCGCATAAGCAACACCGAGTATCAGGATGCATTTTCCGTCTCCAAGCCGACAGCCACACGGGACCTGGAGGTACTGAGGCGCAAGCAGGTACTCGTCAAGGTGGGACGCACTGGCAAAGGTACGCACTACGTCCTGAACCCGAAAGGGCTCACAAAGGGCTCAAAGGGCTCATCCACACCAAAGGGCTCACATACGGCTCAAAGGACTCCCGGCGCGGGCGATGCAGCGGCAGCTAAGCCTAGAAAGAAGCAGTCCATACCGACAGTGAAGCGGTCTATGAAGGGGACGAAGGGTTAATGAATGCGCTGAACCGTTTCTCCTCTCGTCGCCAGCGCCTCGACCACTCCTTCCTCAGCGTGAGGCTGAAGGAGGCGAAGTCCTACAGGCGCATCGCCGGCTACTTCCGCAGTTCGATCTTCGAGCTTGTCGGTGAAGAGATTGCCGCGATCCCCAAGGTGCAGATCGTCTGCAACAGTGAGCTGGACGCCGCCGATGTGGCCGTCTCGAAGCACGTCCGCGAGACCGCGCTGAAGGAGCGTTGGAACGAAGCGCCGTCGGAGGTCGAAGCGCTGCTGCACCGGGAACGCTATCGACGGTTGCATGATCTGCTGACGAGCGGTCGGGTCGAGATCCGCGTGGTGCCGAGAGACCGTGTCTTCATCCACGGCAAGGCCGGCGTCATCGAAGCGGCCGACGGATCGAAGACCTGTTTCCTGGGCTCGATCAATGAAACCAGGAGCGCCTTTGCGGAGAACTACGAAATCCTCTGGGAGGACCCTTCGCCGGAAGGCGTTACCTGGGTCGAAGAAGAGTTTGAGGCGCTCTGGAAGGACGCCTATCCGCTGCCCGACGCCATCATCGAGGAGATCAAGCGCGTCGCCGATCGCGTGGAGATCCGCTTCGAGGACGCGACGACTGAGGAACTGCCCGCGGCCGCGCTTGTCGAAAGTCCGATCTACCGGGGTGGAGAACAACTCCAGCCGTGGCAGCGCTCATTCGTGACGATGTTCCTCCAGCATCGCGAGACCTACGGCAAGGCGCGCCTGCTGCTCGCCGATGAGGTCGGCGTCGGCAAGACGCTCTCACTGGGCGCGAGCGCGATGATCTCCGCCTTGCTGGACGACGGCCCGGTGCTCATCCTCTGCCCCTCGACGCTGACGCTGCAGTGGCAGGTAGAGCTGACGGACAAGCTCGGCATTCCGAGCGCGGTCTGGTTGTCCACGAAGAAAGAGTGGATCGATGCGAAGGGCCACGTTATCAAGACGCGCGGGCCGGAGGACATCGCCCGCTGCCCATTTCGTATTGCCATCGTGTCCACCGGATTGATCGTCCACAATTCCGAAGAGCGCCGGTACCTGCTCGAACGCAAGTATGGGACGGTGGTTCTCGACGAGGCGCACAAGGCAAGACGGCGCGGTGGGCTGGGAGAGAAAAAGGGTGAACCGAACAACTTGCTCGACTTCATGATTCGGATCGGGGCGCGTACGAGGAACTTACTGCTCGGAACGGCGACGCCGATCCAGACCGAGGTACGCGAGTTGTGGGATCTGCTGCGAATTCTGAGTTCCGGCGCAGACTTCGTTCTCGGGCGCGAACCGTTTGCAAAATGGCCTGACTGGGAGAGGGCGCTTCCCACTGTGAAGGGCGAGGAGAGGCCGTCGGATGAGAAGGACGCCTGGGAGTGGCTTCGTAACCCGTTGCCTCCCGCCAGCGAGGACGCCCTGTTCGCAGCGCTGCGGCTGCAATTGGGGCTTCCCGACCAGACTTTTTTTACCGATCGCGGCTTCGGTTCGCTGGGATTCCTGGAAAAGCAGGAACTCGGGCAAGCCCTCGCTCACGGATTCCTGCGCGAGCATAACCCGATTGTGCGCCATACGGTGCTGCGCCGCCGGCAGACGTTGGAGGACGCCGGGCTGCTGGAGAAGGTCGGTGTGGATATCCATCCCGACCCGGATGCGCCGGCTGCTGCATACACGGGCGTCGGA
This sequence comes from Candidatus Methylomirabilota bacterium, assembly GCA_028870115.1. NCBI lineage: Bacteria > Methylomirabilota (SeqCode) > Candidatus Methylomirabilota bacterium. The sequence goes on along the minus strand of JAGWQH010000042.1, from coordinate 52,376 downwards.
TTCAGCGGCCTTGGCTTGCTGACAAATCACCCGTTCGATCTCGCTTATCGGGCAGCGGAAGCGTTCACGGACGCATTACAAAAGCGTACCAGGGCGGCCGGGTTCATGAAGACGTTGCTCCTGCAACGCATCTGTTCGAGCTTCGCGTCAGGCCGGTCAACGGCCAAAAAGATGCTGCGGCGCGAGGTTCTTGAGGACGAGGAACAGACGAAGCTGATCGAAGAGGCGCTCAGTGCGCTTACGCCTGAAGAAACAGGACACCTGCGCACGATTGTCGAGGAATTGTCGCGTCCGGAAGCTCGCGACCCGAAACTCGCCGCGGTCAGGTACTTCCTTACAGAGCATCGCACCGAGGGCAAGACCTGGCTCGAGCACGGCTGCATCGTCTTCAGCCAGTACTACGACACGGTGTATTGTGTCGGCGCAGAACTGGCGAAATTGTTGCCGGGCGAGCCCGTTGGCGTCTATGCGGGCGCGGGCAAGAGCGGTCTCTTCCGCGGTGAGGACTTCGCCTCGGTCGAGCGTGAGGACATCAAGGCTGCCGTCAAGAAGCGTGAGGTTCGCCTTCTTGTCGCCACCGATGCCGGATGTGAGGGGTTGAACCTGCAGACCCTCGGTACGCTCATCAACGTCGATCTGCCGTGGAATCCGTCACGGCTTGAGCAGCGGCTTGGCCGGATCAAACGACTCGGACAGGCACGGCGGACCGTGGATATGCTCAACCTCGTCTATCACGAAACCCAGGACGAAAAGGTCTATCAAGTTATATCGCGCCGTATGAAGGACCGGTACGATATCTTCGGCGGCCTGCCGGATACGATCGAAGACGAATGGATCGAGAACGTGGAGGATCTGGAAGCCATGATGGACGAGTACATCCATCTTCGGCAGCAAGCGCGCGACGTCTTCGAGATGCGATACCAGGAAACCATCGACCCGGACAAGGACCGCTGGGAATTGTGCTCGCGTGTGCTTGCGCGGCGGGATGTCGTCGATCGCCTCTCGGCGCCATGGTAATTCGGTAGGTCGTGGAGGGGAAGTTCAGCGAATAGCACAATTTCCGGAAGATCCCATATTCAATATCTTCCTCACGCTCCTTGAGATCAACACGATCGCCTTCCTCCCGTCTGGCTCCAGATCTCCTATTCCTTCATTCCTTATCGTGCCGCTACCACCGGCCTCACAGTTCGGGGGGTATCGTCCGTTCCTCTGTGTCGGCTTATGACAACCTCACTCCAGGAAGTCCAACTCCTCCCTCACGGCGGTGTCGATCTTCTTCAACGCATCGACAGGCCAACACTGCAATCGGATACGCATGACCTGAGGGGACACGAGATACTTCCGGCTCAGTCGATCTACGACGTAGGCTTTGACCGCTTCGGGGTTCGTAAACCCCACGCGGCGAACCATCTCAGGATACAGTCGGTGAGCATCCTCAAGCCCAGGCCCGGGAGGAATCAGTAACGCCGACGCAAGCCACTTCGCGTTTCGATCAATTTCGTGGTATCGCTCCGATTCATGAAGCTGGATGACCTCTTCCACTGATGTCACCGTCGCCAGCAGTTTCCGATGGAGCTTGAGGTGAGCAAACTCTTCAGCGACTGTGAAGCGATAGAAAGAAAGATTGCCATCCGCAACCTCCCTATCGACCAGGATGGTGAAGCGGGCCTCTTGGGGGTGGCTGATCACCGCGCCCGCGACGCCGTGAACCGTTCGTAATCCGGGCAGGTAGTCAAGGATCGTGTCCGGTTCCTGCTCCACGATATAGTCGATATCAATTGGGATTGTTAGCCCAAGCCAGCGTTCTTCCAAGAGGAGTTTGGCAATCTGTTCTAGTCTGGGAATGGAGTAGGCGGGAACGTCTTCGATCTTCACCGTTGGGGCTTTCCGAGGCGCTGGTTGATATAGTCCGTCAGCTTAGTTAAGTCCTCTCGGGTGAGCCGCTTATTCTCGATCGTGCGAAGCAGTACCGGAATCCCTGGAGTCTTTGAAGCAAAGGCCGCGACATCCGGCGGTAAGGCAGGCTGTTTGTGGGCGACCGCGAGATCAAACAATCGCGTACGCTCCGCAGACCCCTCGGGGAGGCCGAGGGTGTCGGCAATGTTCGCCAACACTGCGGGATCTTGCGGAGGGGCTACTCGTCCATGTTCCACATTGCTAAGGTTGGACGGCTGCATGTCGATCGCTTCAGCCAAGCTGCGGAGGCCATACCCGGCCTTGAGACGGCACTCTCGAAGGTATGTTCCAAAGGCGTGATGGGTGACCATCGTCTCCTCCCGTGTGACTGTTATATGACCTATATAACTATAGGCCCGAGGAGATGACGTGTCAAGCGGGGTATCTGCGGCATTCGTCGACAAATCTGGCGGCACCTTTGGTGCCAGTTCAGTCTCCGAAAACAGCGTATTTTGTCTGCCTTGGTCGCTACGGTATGTTCTACCCCTCCCCGCGTCAATGTTCAGTGACTCCACTGTTGACGCGAGGTTGCGGAGATAGGCTTGGTCGGTCTCAAAATCCTGGTGTCGACGGTTCGATTCCGCCCCTGCCCACCATCCCTTCCTCTCTAAAATCGCCAAGTTATAGTGGCCGCTGTTGCCCAACTCACGCGCGGCCGCGAGCAATTGCGTCAGAGTTGTGCTAATTCTCCTATCCAGGTTGACTTGTGGTTCTTCCGCTTGTCTTGTCGTGAGTAAATGTCCTGGCATAGATACCTTCCTCAATCTCAAACAAGGAGGGTCATCATGCGCGATACTGAACTGTACCGGCTCCTGTTGGGATCGTTGGAGCCATGGACCGTGGATCGAGACCGGGTACGATTAGTTGTTGCGCAAAAGGATAAGTAGGTTCGGGCTCAGTTATCTGAAGACCTTGCCATAGTTCTACCGACGGATTGCGATGAAGGGATTGTTTTTGAGGCTTTGCGACTTGGCGCCAGCGACGTTATGGCTATCAACAACCGAGGGATGCCGGGAAAGGCGGTAATGGCGATTCAAAGAGACGAGGCAAGGAACATCGCCTCTCCTGTTTTGCGAGGACAGATCATATCCGCCAAAAGGCGTATTGACGCTAAGCGACCACCGCCATATTGTCAGGCCCGAAAACAGCCGGAAAACAACCTGTTCAAGCGAATTCTCCGGCTCGGCGGGTTTGTGTGGGTTCTTCGCGAGCCTTACGTTCTTTTCTGACGAAGCAGGCCCAGAAGGAGGAGATGCTCTATGGGATGATGAAACGAGGTGTTAGGATCAAAAAGCAAAAGATTTTAACCCTTACGCTGGCAGCTGGGTTAATGCGATAGACGGCAACACAGGTAATATCACGTGAGAATAGGCTCATTTATCACGTGCGGTTTCTGTTCTCCAGTCGAATAGACAAAAGCGATTTTCTATCTTCTCAACAACAAGGAGACAATCATTATGAGAGCTTTCCTGAAAACGTCGAGGGAACTCACAGTCATTCTTACAATGCTTTTCCTTAGCACCAGTGCATTCGGTCTGGCATACGCAGAGGATGAACACGCTGGCGCGCAGTGTGCGGAGCCTCTTGGCGCGCATGGTTGCAAAACAACCATCCAGGCTGCTATCGACGCGGCGAGCCCTGGTAACACCATCGACGTTTACCCTGGCAACTACACGGAAACCGCCAGCGGTCGCACGCTCGCATCAATCGGAGGCACCTATCAGTTCGGGCTCTTCATCGGCTTGAACAGGAGCGGGATTACGATTCGCGGCGTCGATACGGATGGCGAGCGTATTGATAACTACCGCGAGGTCAAGGCCTTCATCACGACCAATTCGACCAGCGACTTCGGTCCCAGCGGCATCTTCGTCGAGGGCGACGGGGTCACAATCAGCGGGCTGGGGATCGGCGTGAACCTTCACGGCCAGAACAAGACGATCGAGGTCATCGGCGACGATTTCACTCTTAGTGACTGCGACATCTCTGATATCGGGGGGAGCGTCTACATAAACGACTTCAGTTTTGATACGATCAACAATAGCTCGCACTTGCGGAGCTATCGTATCGAGGGCAACAACTTCCAGGACGGAGTCAGCATAGACATCGCGAATGGAGCCGGCTTTTCTGGACCGGTAAAGGGCCGGGTGATCAAGAAAAATAAGTTCGCCAACTCGAACTATTGGCCTTCGATCAGCTTCAACGGATCCGACACGGGCGTGGAGTGGTTCATCTATTCGGTGGGCGGCGCGGTCATCCGCGATAACACATTTGTCAATACCTTCGACTCTAGTGATTCTTTGCAACTCCTAAAAGAGGGGCACATTCGCGCACGCGGAACGTACGACAACAGCCAGTTCGACTGGAAAATGTATTTTAATGAGAACAAGTTTGACAGTGCGTATGCGACTGGACCCAAGCCGCCGAAGGACTTGCGCACCTATTCGTACACGAGCGGCACTTATGTATTTAATAACATTCGGCGCATAGGTGCGCTACTGGCAGGTGAGCAGGCCATCGCACAACCGGGCGACAAGATCATATCGAAGCATTAGCAGACATTTCCGCGGTATCTTCCAAAACGAGAGCCTCAACTACCCGGCGTCGAACGGCTACTACGTGTTCGACATCCAGTTCAATAACCCTAGTTGGGCTGCCGCAAACAATTACGGTTATGGCGGGGGAGCACCACAGGCCCCCTGTGTTGAACTGCCAGTCGCTCCCGACCAGCTCGGCGGGAAGGAGTAAGCGAATTAGCTCTTGGCCTATTGTAGTCTCCGGCTGACAAGCCAGAGAAACCCGGTCCCCCGTTTGGGACCGGGTTTCTCTTTTGGCGCGCTTCCACCCAACTGCTGGGTTGAAAAAAGAAAAAGGGACATTCTGAATTGTTGAGCCTAACTTTCGCTCATGAGACCGAAGCGCTACGCGCGGCTGAGCATTGCGTTAAGGTTTCCAATGGAATTGACTTCTCCTTCAATTTGATCTCGACTCAGACAATTGGCAGACAGGCGAATCAATAGGCCGAAAGATCATTCCAACGTGAGAATCTTCTTTCACCTTGATATAGTGCGGTTAAGGGCATGTGTTTTGCTCTGGCCAAGAACCTGACGCACTTCGGTGGAGCGTTTATTACACAGGATAGGCGGGGGCACATCGGACTGAAACGGGGAGAGTCAGGGCGCGGGAATAGTGGTGCTATAAAGCTCACCGCGCATTCGCGGATTCATCAAGTCCCGACGCATGTCTCTTCGTAGGCCTTGAGGAATTCGTCTTGGGCGATACTCGCTTGGATGCAGATGGTGCGGAGGGTCGAGCCTCTGATGTCGGAGTGATTAGGTATGGTGAGGGATGTTTGCGTCCCATCCGGGTTCTTGCGCACCATCGCCAGATGCGGCCCCTCTCGGACCACCTGGAAGCCCAGCCGCTCCAGGGGCTTGATGGCTCTTGTTTTCTGGGCCTCCACCGGAAAGTTGGGCATCAGACCGTGACTGTGGCTTCCGCAATGAAGGCGTCCAGGATGGGGGACTCGGCTTCCAGCGCCTCCGGTCCAAAGGTCTGGATGTGGAAGCGGATGGCCGATCGCACATCCTCCAAGGCATCCTCGTAGGTCTCGCCTTCGCCGATCACTACCCCTTTGAGCCCCATGGGATAGGCGACATAGCCCTCCGGATGTTTCTCCACGATCACCTTGAAGTAACGCATCATCGTTCCCTTCTTCGGCTAAGAGAAGAGCCGTTTCAGATCTTGTCCGATGGATCATACTCCTTCGCGCTCCCAGGCGCAAGCCGACCTCGCGCCACACCGTAGAAATGCAGGATTGGTGCATACGCGCCTCTCTCAAAGGGGGTGGGCAAGTGGAGAGTCGGGGGCTATCGTTTCCGCCATTAGCAGTCTTACGAGCGCCATAATGTTAAGCCGCCGGCACTACGGGCCTGCTGTGGCCTCCATGCGGAGAAGGCTTTGCTTTTGGTGATAGCGGCGGGAAGTGTGGTACAGTATGCACATGCCTTCCATCCTGGACAGCAAAAAAGCCGAGGAGCGCGCAAGGTTTCTTCGACTACCGCCCCTCGAACGGGCGGAGGCCATGCATCGCCTGATCTCCAGCATCTTTGCCCTCAAAGCCGATGCGGAGGGGGTCTCGGTCTATGAAATCTATCAAAGATACCTTCGAGACAATCCGCGGCATTATCAGCGCTCTGCCCGTTAAGGTTGACATGGCCGTGGTCGGCGGCTATGCCGTCATCCTGCATGGAATCGAGCGGACCACTCTTGACGCAGACTTCTGCCTGTACTCGGACGTGATTCGAACGTCCGGGACTGATGCGTTCTTCGCCGTGTTGACGCAACACCTTCCGGAGCGATTTCGCGCGGAGCTGATTCAAGGGAGCAAGGTTCCGGAGGAGCCCTTTAAGCACGATATCATCTTTCTTGAGGATCGCAGGGGCGAATATCCGCGGATGGACCTGCTGATTGCGCGATATACATGGGAGCTGGAGGCCATCGAGCGGGCTGAGCATCTTCCGGGTGTCTCCATCCCCGTGCTGACTAAACCGCATCTTGTCGCCATGAAACTACAGGCTACAGGATTCAAAGACGCCGACGATGCGGTGAACCTCATCCGCTTGATGACGGAGGAAGAAAAAGCGATCACCTTTCAACTTGCTGAGCGGACTGGTCGAGATAGGAAGTTGGCCCGCCTGCTTGCCCCCACAGAAGAAGAGGTTCGAGACATTCCTGAGGAGATTCTTTGAGCCTTGGCGGATAACCTACGATCCTGCTTGACGCGCTCCGGCGAATCTCTTACTGTTGGCTGACGCTTGGTCGGTTCGTGGTGCCGCTGTCCGGCGTTCCGACATATTCTGAGGTTAATGCAGCGACGTCAGAAGGGGACAGAGGAAATGCAGAAGTATCCAGAGGACGCAGCGAGCTATCGTGGTGCCGGCGTCGATGTCGAGCGGGAAGAGCAGGTGCTGTCCCGTGTGATCGAGACGGTGAGCCAGACGTTTGCCTTCGTGCGAGGGGTCGGGAAGCCGGTTCTGCCGATCGGCTTTTTTGCCAACGTCATCGACATCGGTCACGGGATAGGTCTGGCCCTCTCTACCGACGGGGTAGGCACGAAGCTCATGGTTGCGCAGATGATGCAGAAGTACGACACGGTCGGGATCGACTGCATGGCCATGAATGTGAACGATGTGCTCTGTGTAGGCGCGCGCCCGACAGCATTTCTGGATTATATCGCGGTGCAACACGCGAACCCGGACCTCATCGATCAGCTCATGCAAGGGTTGAAGGAAGGGGCGCGTCGCGCAGGGGTGGCCATCTGCGGTGGAGAGATCGCCCAGGTCAGGGAGATGCTTGCGTCCGAGCGTGAGGGGTGGGGATGCGATCTGGTCGGGATGTGTGTCGGGCATGTTCCGCTCGACAAGATAATCGTTGGAAAGTCGGTGACTCCCGGCGATGTCATTATCGGGATTCGAAGCAGCGGGATCCATAGTAATGGTCTGACGCTGGCCCGACAGGTCCTGTTCGCGCAGAACAAGTATACCGTGGACACGAAGTTCGAGGCGCTTGGGCGGACGCTTGGGGAAGAGTTGCTGGAGCCGACTATCATCTACGTGCCGGAGGTGGTTGAAGCGCTAGAGCGACCGCTGGCCATCAAAGGACTCGCCCATATCACGAGCGACGGGTTGCTGAACCTCCTGCGACTGGACACCGCATCTCACGCGGTCGGATATGAGATCGACCAACTCCCGCCGATCCCTCCGATATTTTCCCTGATTCAGCAATCAGGCGGTATCCCCGATCACGAGATGTTTCAGGTCTTCAACATGGGGATCGGGTTTTGTGTCGTTGTCGCTGAGGAGGATGCAGAGCCTTTTGTGGAAATCGTGAAACATCACGGCCGGGAAGCGTTGCAGATCGGCCGCGTGGTACGCGATCCGGAGCACAAAGTCGTCATTCGACCCCGCGGTCTGGTCGGCCATGGTAATCAATTCATGAAGGTGTAACAAAAAGGTCTGTCCTGTAAACGCCGTATCGTACTTGGACAGGCTCAGCACGAACGGATTATCAAGGGGATGGCTTCCAGATTGTACGTGGGTTAATTGCTGTCCGTCATTCCGGCGTACGCCGGAATCCAGATTCTCACACGAGTTCCACAATCAAGTTCTACATCACTGGATGCCGGCTTTCGCCGGCATGACGACCTTTTCCACCCACACAAGATTCGAAAGAGCCATAAGGGGATGTCTGAAACACTGCGCTCGAAAACTGAGTCGCTCAGGCCCAGCACGACTTTGAACATATTGGATTGAAAGCGTAAACGGGTCGTGATAGAATTGAGTTGTCCTCGACAGCGAAAGGGATGACTCAATGGGACGGGGATCTGGATCGACAGCTCCGACCGTAGCTCTCATCGCGGCTATCTGCCTGTTGTGGGTCTATCCATTTTGCCTATTCCACCAGGCCAGCACTGTTGCGTACCACCGCGTTAACTCGCCTGACTTCGATCATGGCTCATCCTCACCCGCCATTTGCGATGCGCACCTGTTTCATGCGGCAATAACCGGCCAAGAAACGGGCGCCGACGCAAAGGCCGGTCTCAGCCTCCACAGTTTTTCTCCGTCAACAGCTCTCTGTGAACGGTTCTGGGCCGTCAGACACCGTGAACTGAGTAGCGCCTTGCTGACTGGGTCCCGATCCGTCTTGCCTTCCTTTTCTAACAAGCTGCATATACTATACGTGGTCTACCAGGTTTAATTGCCCCGCCCGCGTTCTCGCATTATAGGCATCTCCTCGACCGTGCTGATTCGTGTTTCTGCCCGTGCGATTACCCGGCGAGGGGATCGACCTCCCAAATTCCTTCATCTCATTGTTGGTGAGTAGTCAATGGTGCAAGTAAAGCAACTCGTGAGTGCGACATTACTGGCAATCGCCGTTGCGGCGGGAGGCTGCGGTAAGCAGGAGACCGCGCCGGCGTCGCACGAGACGGGTAAGGTAGCACACCCTCCTGGTTCGGAAGAACATCGGCATGACCATGCGCCGCACGACGAAGAGCGTCGGGAGACGGTCGGCCCCGGCGAGGCGCCAATCGGCGTCCGACTGACTCCGGAAGAGCGCGAGAACATCGGCCTCAGGACCGAGGTTGTCCAGCTTCGGCCGGTTGAGGATGTCCGCAAGCTGAATGGGATTGTCAAGCCGCATCCCGATCGGTTAGCGCAGGTGACCAGCCGCGTACCGGGCATCGTGCTCAGTGTTCATGCGTCGCTTGGCGCCTGGGTCAGGCGCGGCGATGATCTGTTGGACATCAAAAGTGTGGAGCTGGAACGGCTGGAGTTAAGCCTGATTCAGGCGGAGAACAGGTTGGCGCTGACGAAGCTGGATCTGGAGCGAGTGCGACAACTCGTTGAACGGGAAATTGTGGCCCGGAAGGAACTGCTGGCCCTCGAGAACCGACATCGGGAGACCCTGAATGAGATCGAGAGCCTGACGCGCCAACTGAACTTTCTCGGCCTGCCTCAGCAGGCGATCACGCGGATTCGTGAGGAGCAGACGGTCGCCACGCTGCATTTGCCGGCTCCCATTGGTGGGACGATCGTCGAACGCAACGTCGTGATTGGCCAAGCGATTGAGCCCAACGTGGCGTTGATGAGGATTATTGACGCCTCGATCATGATTGTCGAGGGGGAGGCCTTCGAGGACATCCTGCCGATGCTGAAGCTCGGACAGAAGGTCCGGGTGGTTGTCGCTGCGTATCCGGATGAGGTGTTCGAGGGGAAGATCAGCTTTATCAGTCCGACGGTCAACCCGATAAAGCGGACCATTCCGGTGTGGGCAGAGGTCATCAATCGCCGGGGGTTACTGAAACAGGATCTCTTTACTCAAGTCTACGTCATTGTCGGCGAGAAGCGCAGAAGCCTCACTATCCCGGTTGAGGCTCTTATCAGTGCTGAAGGATCGGAGTTCACCTTTGTCGAACGCGGCGGCGTGTATCTCCGCGCAGACCTCGGATTGGGAACCCGGAATGACCGCTTCGCTGAGGTTACGCGAGGTCTCACAGCAGGGGATCGGGTTGTCACGGACGGCAGCCGCCAGCTCTACACGAAGTGGCTTACGGCCCAAGGCGGCGGATCGGCCCTTGGCGGGCACACACATTGATGTGCGGAGCGTGAGATGTTTGCCTGGATCATCGAACGGTCACTGACAAATCGCGTCCTCGTGGTGGTCGCCTTCGTGGTCCTGCTGATTGTGGGTGTATTCACGCTACGCCGGATCACGGTCGATGTCTTCCCCGAGTTTGCCCCACCTCAGGTCGTCATTCAGACCGAGGCGCCCAGCCTGCCGCCCCAGGACGTCGAATTCCTCATTACCGTCCCGATTGAGTCCGCTATTAATGGAACGCCTGGGGTGGAGGTGATCCGGTCGAAATCAACCGCCGGGCTGTCAAGCGTTGTTGTGGTCTTCAAGTGGGGGACCAACATCTATGCGGCCCGCCAACTCGTGAGCGAACGCCTTCAGGTGGTCCAGGATCGACTTCCAGCGGGAACCAAGAGTCCTGTGATGCTTCCGATCACGTCAGCGGTGGGCTGGCTTGTCAAATATGCGCTCACAAGCGACCGCGTCTCCCTGATGGAGCTTCGGACGATCTCAGACTGGGAGATCCGCAATCGGCTGCTGGCGATCCCCGGCGTGGCGTCAGTGGTCTCCATCGGCGGCGAGGTGAAGCAGTATCAGGTGCTGCTGTCTTCGGACAAACTGTTTCAATACGGCCTGACCGTCAAGGAGATCCTTGATGCTGTCAGGAAGGCGAACGTCAGTATGCCTGGAGGCTTTCTGGTAACGCCCGGCCAGGAGTACGTGATCACCGGGGCCGGTCGGATCTCGTCGCTCCAGGAACTCCAACAGACCAAGGTGGCAGAGCGAGGCGGGACGCCGATCCGGTTGGATCAGGTGGCGACGGTCCGCTTCGGTCCGGAGTTCAAGCGGGGAGACGCATCGTGGGAGGGTAGGCCTGCCGTGATCGGAACGGTCTCGAAGCTGTTTGGGGCGGATACCTTGACGGTCACGTATCAGGTGGAACAGACGCTGAAGGAGATCCGCAAAACGCTGCCGCCGGGAGTCGAGCTGAATACGCAGGTCTTCCGCCAGGCGAGCTTTATCGAGTCCTCGATTTCCAACCTGCGCCAGGCTATCCTGGAAGGGGTGGTGGTCGTCAGCATCGTCGTCATCTTCTTTCTCTTCAATGTCCGGGCGTCGCTCATTACCTTGACGGCGCTGCCGACCTCACTGATCTTCGGTGTGCTGCTGCTCAAGGTGTTCGGGATCGGTATTAACGCTATGACCCTGGGGGGACTGGCCATTGCCATCGGCGAGGTCGTGGACGACGCGATCGTGGACGTCGAGAATATCATCCGCCGGCTCAGACGAGAGTCAGAGAAGGCCCGTCCCGATCCCCCCCTGAAGGTGATTTACGAGGCGTCGGTAGAGATCCGGCATGCCGTGGTCCACGCCACCTGGATCGTCCTGATCGTCTTCATGCCGATCTTTCTGCTTGGCGGGGTGGAGGGGCGGATCTTTACGCCGCTTGGGTTCGCGTACACCTTCGCGATCCTCGCCTCTCTCCTGGTCGCGGTGACGTTGGTCCCGGCCTTGGCCGCCATGCTGCTGATCCGTGGTGGGAAAGCCCAACCGGAACAGGAGAGCCTGACGGTCAGAGGCATAAAGCGGGCCTATGAAGCGCTCCTGCGCCGAGCGTTGCGCCGCCCCCGGTGGGTGATGGCCGCCTGCATAGTCCTGATAGCCGCCAGCCTGGCTGTGGCCCCGTTCTTCGGCCGCTCCTTCCTCCCCGAGTTCCGCGAAGGCAACTTCATCCTGCAGATGACGATGCTACCGGGGGTCTCGCTTGCGGAGTCGATGCGGGTGGGGGAGCGGATTGTCGGGATCTTGAAGCAGCATCCCGAGGTCATCTCCGTCTCCCAGCGGGCGGGTCGGGCGGAACTGGATGAGGAGGCGCTCCCGCCGAACGTGAGTGAATTCGATATCGCGATTCGATACAGCGCGCGCGATCCGGAACTGCTACTCCGTGCCATCCGCGAGCATCTGGAAAAGGTCCCCGGTGTCGCCACCGTGCTTGGTCAGTTCATCTCCCACCGGCTGGACGAGGTCCTCTCGGGCATCCGGGCCCAGATTGCCATCAAGCTCTACGGACCAGACCTGGCCGTGCTCCGCGCGAAAGGGCAGCAGGTCGAACAGATCATGAGGGACATCAATGGGGTCACGGATCTGCTGCTCGAGCCCCTCATTAATGTTCCAGGGATGCGGATCACGGTCGATCGGGAAGAGGCCTCCCGTCTCGGCCTGGACGTGGGCGACATCCTTGAGACGACCGAAGTGGCCTTCGGCGGACGATCGGTCTCTCGGGTTGTTGAAGGGCAGCGAGCGTTTGACCTGTTTGTCTGGTTTGACGAGACCTCCCGCAAGGACCGCGTCTCCATGCGAAACCTCTTGATCGATGCGCCACAAGGGCGAAAGATCCCGCTTCGGCTGGTGGCTGACCTTCGGATCGTGAACAGCCCCTTTATGATCAATCGGGAGCGGTTGCAGCGGCGGATCGTTGTTCAGGCGAACGTGGCGGACCGGGACCTTATCAGCGTGATCCGTGAGGTCCAAGACAGGATCGCCAGGGAGGTGCAGCTTCCCGCCGGCTACTTCATCGAGTATGGCGGGCAGTTTGAAAGTGAGCGGGAGGCGACGAGGATCCTGATGGTGTATGGCGGGCTTGCGGTGATCGGGATTTTCCTGATGCTGTACAAAGCCTTCAACTCGACCCGCGCTGCCCTCCTTGTCATGGCCAATCTCCCCTTGGCCCTGATCGGTGGCGTGGCGGCCATCCTGGTTACGGGGATGGTGACGAGCGTCCCCTCGCTGATCGGGTTTATCAGTGTATTTGGAATCGCATCTCGAAACGGGATCATCCTGGTCAGCCACTACCGGCGGCTTCGGGCTGAAGGCGTCTCGAAGGAGGAAGCCATTATCCAGGGGTCGAAGGACCGGCTGGCGCCGGTCCTGATGACGGCGGCCGCGGCCGCGTTGGGCTTGCTCCCTCTGTTGTTCGGCGAGGCGACCGGGAAAGAGCTGGAGCGGCCACTGGCCCAGGTTATCCTGGGAGGCCTCTTCACCTCAACCCTCCTGAACATGATCGTGGTGCCGACCCTGTTCATGCAGTTCGGCTGGGAGCGGGAGGAGATCTTCCGGCACCAGTTGGCTCTGGAGCGTGGCGATCCGTTTCGGCCGGGTGCACCGTCTTCGGATGTTCCGACAGTGAACTCAGAGCGAACCGTGCAATGACATTGCAGAAGGTCCCCCCACCTGCTCTCATGCCCATCGGTACGCCGGACGTGTAGAGAGTACTGGGATGAACAGATTATTACAATGGCCCGCCCTGCTGACAGCCGGCCTGCTGCTCTTTACGGCCGCCTCCGCGTGGGGCCACGCTTTCCCCGATCACTCGGAGCCGCAGGTAGGGTGGACGCCCCAGACGCCGCTCCCGCGCGCGAGACTGTGGTTTGATGGAGCGCTGGAGCCCGTCTTCAGTACGATCAAGGTGGTCGATGCTCGCTATCAGCAGGTTGACAAGGGGGACGGAGGGGTGAATCCTGCCGACCACACCGTCCTGGAGGCGTCTCTTCCGCCCCTGCCCTCAGGGCAATACCATATCTTGTGGAACGTTGTCGCTCACGACAGTCACCGCACCGAAGGCGATCTTTCGTTCACCATCGGTCCCGGCCTGTCCGAGCGGCCTCTGGCCACCAGCGTCCCCGCTACGCCTCCGCAGCTCTTTGTCCGCTGGCTCAGCTTCATCGGCCTCTCGATGCTGATTGGCACGCTGGCGTTTCGCTTGCTCGTTGTTCGATCAGTTGTGCTCCCGCCTGAAGGATTTGGGACGGTTGAGCAGCCGCTTCGGCGACTGGAGCTGAGTTCGATCATACTTGTGGCGCTGACGAGTATCGGCGAACTTATCCTGAGAACGCAGATGATGAGCGGCGGGCGCCTTGCCGAGCTACACGTCACCCTCCCGGTCGTGCTTCTACAGACCCACTTTGGCGTCGTCTGGCTCATCCGACTCGGGTTTGTTGGGCTCCTGGGCCTTGTATGGGGGCTGGGGCAGACGACTGCGCCGCAGCGCCAACGGGCCATTGTGCTCCCTCTTGCTGCGGCCGCGATTATCGCGTTGACAACAAGCCTGTCGGGACAGGCCGGGGAATGGGGAGACCTGACGATGCCTGTCCTCATCGACTGGATTCACTTGGTTGCGGTCGGCATCTGGATCGGCGGCCTCTTTACGTTCGGATTCGTGCTCCAGCACGTTGCCGTTCCCTCTGGCACGGACGAGGTGGCGCGTGGACTCACAGCGATCGGCCGCCCTTTCTCGAGGATGGCAGCCTACTGCGTGTTCACCCTGTTCGTAGCAGGGCTCTTTAACGCGTGGTTGCAGGTGGGGTCGCTGCAACTCCTTGTCGCGACCTCCTATGGGTTGACCCTACTTGCAAAACTCTTTCTGGTGGGGCTGGCATTAGCGCTGGCTGCCGTAAACCGGTATTACCTCTTACCGCTCCTGCGAGCCCCTGTTGAAGCGCGTAACCGACTACTGGTAAAAATGATCGGGCGGCTGGGCAGCGCGTGGCTCGTAGGGACAGGGAGCGACCAGGCATCGGCGATTCGCCGTCGCCTGCGCCAGTTCATGCGGCTGGAGTGGATCCTTGTCATCGCTGCCCTGGCTTTTGCGGCGCTTCTCACCCACCTCCCTCCGGCCCGCCACGTCCGCGCCCATCAACATCTTGAGCAGTATACCGTTCGCTAGCCCCACCGATCGAAGAGGCGAGGGTCGCCTTTGACGAGAGACAACAGAGTGTGATAAATTCAGCGAGTAAGATGAATCGGCGGGCAGGAGTCTGGTCTCTAAGGGAAAGCTGTTAACTATCAGTTGATTGTACAGGAGGGACGCGATGAGAACCAGCGGTGGGGCTGCTCGACAGCTCCTCACACTCGCCCTGATCAGTGTGGGGGCGCTACTCTGGGGCTGCTCAAGAGTGCATCTCAGGCCGGAATCCTACGATTGGGTTACCGGGGAGCGGACGGCGCCTGCTGCGGTGAGGGCAGCCAAAGCGGCCATGGCCGAGGCTCAGGCCGCGGGTGCGGCGAACGTTGGTGCAGCTCGGTACCCGATGGCGAAAGCGAGGGAGTATATCCTCCTGGCTGAGGATGAGCTGTCGGACCGCGACTTCGCGGCGGCGGAGACGACGGCTGAGATCGCCAGGAAGGCCGCAGAGCAAGCCAAGACGATCGCGCAGCACGGAAAATGAGCTGGCAGCTATAAGCTGACAGCGCCTCAAAGGGAGGGATCTCGAAGATGAACGGGAGTCCGAAGAGGGGCCGGGTAATCCGACTTGCGCTTGTCGCTGGATCGGTGGCTCTGACGATTGCAGGGTGTGCGACCACCGCTTCCTATCGCCCAGAGTATGAGAGTATGAGGACCGCCCTCGCCGAAACAAAGGCCGCGGGCGCCGAGATGCGCGCGCCCAAGGAATACGCTGCGGCAGAAGCCTGCCTGGATTGGTTTACCCATGAGGCCACTGAGTTCTATCCATTGGCCGATCCTGACGCCCGCATACGTGGTAAGTGTCAGGCCGCTTTTGTCGCGCTGAGGGAAAAAATGGCTGCCGCCCCAGAGGCTGAAGCTGCTCCGCCGGTAGGAGCAGCAGCAGAAGAAAAGGCGGCTGAAGTAGTCCCGCCTCCGGTGACGCCACAGCCGGAGACCGCTCAGGCGGCAGGAGCAGCAGAAGAAAAGGCATCGCCTCTGCAGGACATTTTCTTCGACTTTGACCGATCATCGATTCGGGCGGACATGAAAAAGAGCCTCGCCGAGAACGTTCTATGGTTGAAGGCGAATCCGACGGCCTCGATTATCATCGAGGGCCACTGCGATGAACGCGGAACCGTAGAGTACAACCAAGGGCTCGGCCAGCGACGCGCAGCGTCGATAAAGAACTACCTCGTAGCTGCCGGGATCAGCGCCAAGAGGATCACGGTCATCAGCTATGGGAAGGAGCGGCCCTTCGCTCAAGGCCACGACGAGTCGGCCTGGAAATGGAATCGGAGGGCTCATTTCGTTCTGCAATAATCACTTCCTCTTCCGGGAAACCGCCCTGCTTTATGCCGTTCGACCTGTCTGCCGTGACTCCGGTACAGGCAGGTCGAACGGCCACCAGTTTACGATAGGCTACGGATGTCTGAACGGATGATTTATGTGACGTATGATGAGATGCAGGCGGAACTGCTCCGCCTGCATCTAGAGCGCCACGGGGTCCCATGCTGGCTCCGTTCTATGCGAGTCGGTGGATTTCAAGGGATTACGTTCGGCCCGCTTGGGGAGATCCGGCTGATCACCTCCACTCCGTATGCTGAAAAAGGGAGACGGCTGATCGAACAGGCCATTCTGCATGGATCACTCTCTCTTGTACCAGGGAAGGTTGAGAAGGCGGAATGACGGTCGATGTCGGAAAGCTCCGAACCCTAGAAGAGCTGTGTGTCATCGTCAGGCAGCGCCGGGCGCTGGGCAAGCGGGTAGTGTTTACGAATGGCTGTTTCGATCTACTCCACCGAGGACATACCCGCTTGTTGCAGCAGGCGCGGGCGCTGGGCGACCTGCTGATCGTCGGTTTGAACAGTGATGCGTCCGTCCGACTTCTCAAGGGTCCGTCCCGACCTGTGCTCTTACAGGATGAGCGGGCAGAGTTACTCTCGGCTCTGGCCTCGGTCGACTACGTCGTGATCTTCGAGGAAGCGGACCCGAGCCGCATCATTGCAGCGCTTGAGCCCGATCTGTTGGTTAAGGGCGCCGACTGGGCCAAGGAAGAGGTCGTCGGTCGGCAGACGGTAGAGAGGCGTGGCGGGCAGGTTGTCACGATCCCGTTGATGGAGGGCTGTTCCACAAGCCGTATCGTGCGTCGTATCCTGGAGATGGCGCCTCCGCAACAAGCTGAAAGCTAAGGGTTAAGAGCTGATCTTATGGTGATACGCTCAAAGGAGTCGTCGGAAGATCTCCTGATCCCTGAGATTGCGGAGATTATGGCTCGGCTTGACAGCGGGGAAGACGCGCTATCTCTCACCGGTCTCTTCGGGACCTCGAAAGCGTTGATCCTCTCCCATATCGCTCGCCGGTCGAGGCGCCCCCTTGTGGTAGTGGCTTCCTCGTCCGCTGAGGCCGAGTTGCTGGCGAAGGATCTGCAGGTCTTCTTCTCCGGCTCGGTGGGTTTCTTACCGGAACGTGATGAGGACCCTGAAACCGGGTATCAGCGGATTACCTGCCTGGCAGGTCTCGCCACCAAAGAGCTTCCTCTAACAGTTATCTCTTTTCGAGCGGCGCTCGAACCGCTCTCTCCCCCCTCAGCTCTCCTGGGAGCAGCCTTCACGCTGTACGTCGGGCGATTGATCACGCGAGACGAGCTTCTCGTTGCTCTCGAAATAGGTGGTTACCGTCGAGTACATCAGGTGACAGACCGGGGCGAATACAGCCTGCGCGGGAATCTCCTCGACCTGTTTCCCCTCAGCCCTGGCCTGAGCTGTATCGATGCGCCGGATCTTCCTGTGCGCGCTGAGTTCTTCGGCGACGAGGTACTTGAGCTCCGCGCATTCGATCCGGCTACCCAGCGGTCTATCCGCCCCGTCGAGCAGGTGACCGTCCTGCCTGTTGTAGAAGTGCCACTGACCGATGACGCGCGCCGGCAGGCGCTGGAGGAACCGGCCGATCTCCTGCAGTACGTGGCGCCGGACGCCCTGTGGGCCCTGATAGATCCCGCGGGACTCCGAGCGGCGGCGCGCGACTTCACTGAACATAGCCCGCAACAAATCTCCCCAGGCCCCCCTTTGGTAAAGGGGAGTACGGGGGGATTTTCGCACCTCGACTGGAGTGACTTTGAGCAGAAACTCTCCCTGAGGCCGCGGATCTTTCTGGAGGAGTTCTTACCAACGAACAGCCTTGGGGAAGCGGCGACCATCGGTTTTCAGGTGCGCACCATCACGGCCTACCGTGGACGAATGACGGGACTCATCGGCGACCTTGAAGGGTGGCGTCGGCAGGGCCGAAGAATCCACCTGGTCTGCAGGAGTGAGGCCCAGGGTCGGCGTCTGGCTGAGGTGCTCAGGGAGCACGACGTCGCGGCCTCTGTCGGCCTGGGGATGGCCTCGCCGGGCGAAATTACCATTCTTTCTCACGAACTCAGCGGCGGCTTCCATCTGGATGAGGCTTCACTGACCTATATCACAGAGGCCGAGATCTTCGGGACTCGACATATTCCGCCTCGCCGCTCACGACCGAAGGAGGTCTCCTCCCTTGCTTCCTACCAGGACCTGGCCTACGGCGATTATGTTGTCCACGAGGATCATGGGATCGGCGTATACAAAGGGCTGCGACAGCTCACTGTAGGGGGGACGGAGGGCGACTACCTGCTCCTCGTCTATGCCGATCACGCCAAGCTCTATGTGCCTACCAGGACACTCCATCTGATTCATCGGTATGCGGGTGCTGACGGCAATCCACCGGCCCTCGATCGGTTGGGGAGCGCCTCCTGGGCCAAGGCGAAGGAACGGGTCAAGGCGTCCGTCCGCGAGATGGCCCAGGAGCTGCTCACGCTGTATGCGGCCAGAAAGGTCATCAAGGGACATGCCCTCCCTCCCGATACGCCGTGGCAACGGGAATTCGAGGCCGGATTCCCGTACGAGGAAACGCCGGACCAACTCCAGGCGATCGCCGCCGTCAAGGCCGACATGGAGCGAGACCGGCCGATGGATCGTCTGATCTGCGGTGACGTCGGGTACGGTAAGACCGAGGTAGCGATGCGGGCCGCCTTCAAGACGGTCATAGGGGGGAAACAGGTGGCGGTGTTGGTGCCGACGACGGTCCTCGCCCTACAGCATGCTCAGACGTTTTCCGAGCGGTTCGGCGGCTTCCCAGCCAAGGTTGAGATGCTGTCGCGCTTCCGCAGCCGCAAGGAGCAGGGCGACGTGCTGCGCGGCGTTCGTGACGGTACCGTCGACATTGTAATCGGGACCCACCGCCTGCTCCAAAAGGATATCCACTTCCGGGACTTGGGGCTGCTTGTGGTGGATGAGGAACACCGCTTCGGCGTCGCAGCCAAGGAACGCCTGAAGCAACTCCGGCGACAGGTCGATGTCCTGACGCTCACGGCAACGCCGATTCCGCGGACCCTTCATATGTCGATGTTGGGGGTCAGGGATATCAGTACCATCGAAACCCCGCCGGAGAACCGTCTCTCGATCAGGACGACCGTGGCCAGGTTCGATCCTGCTCTCATTAAGGAGGCGATAGAGCACGAATTAGATCGAGGCGGACAGGTCTTTTTCGTCCACAATCGCGTGGAGAGCATCCAGAACGTGGCGCGTCTGATCAAGCGGTTGGTCCCAGAGGCGAAGCTGACGGTAGCGCACGGCGAGTTGCCGGAAGAGCGCCTGGAACGGGTTATGTGCGACTTCTACGACGGCAAGTTTAATATCCTGCTGTGCACCACGATCATCGAATCCGGTCTGGATGTAGGCACGGCCAACACCATCATCATCGATCGAGCCGATGCCTTGGGCCTGGCGCAGCTTTATCAGCTTCGCGGGCGGGTCGGTCGGGATAAGCATCGAGCCTATGCCTACCTCCTGGTGCCGAAGGATACCGTGCTTACCGAGGTGGCCAAGAAGAGACTCCAGGTCATTGCGGAACTGACCGATCTTGGCTCCGGATTCAAGGTAGCGGCGAGGGATCTGGAGATCAGAGGTACGGGTAACCTCCTGGGGCCGGAGCAACACGGCCAGATCGCTGCTGTGGGAATTGATCTGTACTGCCGATTGATCGAGTCGACGGTCAAGGAGTTGAAGGGTGAAGCGGTTGCGGAATCTGTTGAGCCTTCCATCAGGTTGGAGGCGGAGGGATATTTGCCGGAGGCCTACGTGGAGGATCCCAACATCCGGCTCCAGCTCTACAAACGGTTGGCTGCGCTCTCTGTGCTGCAAGAGGTCTCCGCCTTCCGGGAGGAACTGGTCGATCGCTTTGGCGAGCCTCCCCACGAGACAGAACGGCTGCTGACCGCAATGGCCCTCAGGATCCTGGCCAGGACGCTCCACATTCGCGAGGTTGACGCCGTAGGCAAGACGATCCGTATCGTGTTCAGTGAGTCGCCACCCCTTGCTGCGGACAAGGTGGCGGCCCTGCTTCGTGAAGAGGGCGGCCGGTTGCGCTACATTCCGAAATCCCCCCACCCCCCCGTTACAAAAGGGGGGCACGGAGGGATTTACGGAGCAGGGTGTGATGCCCTGGAATATGCGGTGGATGGGGGCGACAAGATCACTACCGCTCAGACGCTGTTATCGCGACTTCAGACGTGTCGATGAACAGGCGCAGGGTGCGGGGCGTAAAATCCCCCCACCCCCCCGCAAAAGGGGGGCACGGAGAGATTTGGAGTAGGGGGTGCGCCGCCGCAGCCATCCTGCTCGGTATCCTCACAGCCCAGAGTTCCGAAGCAGTCATCCTCGATCGCATCGTCGCCGTTGTCAACGATGACGTGATTACGTTGACCGAGGTGCAAGAGGAAGGACTCCAGGCCATTCGAAGGATTGTGCAAGACACGCTGGGGGCGGAGCGAGAACGGCAGCTTCGTAGTACGGAACGCCAGATCCTGGACGAGTTGATTCTCAGGAGACTGCAACTCCAGGAGGCGAAGAAGGAGAAGATCGAGGCGACTCCGACAGAGATTCAGTCCGCTATTGAGGAGTTGAAGAAGCGCAACGGGTTGAACAGCGACGAAGATCTGAAGGCTGCGCTGTCCAGAGAACTACTCAGTGAGGAGCAGTTTCGGAAAGGGATCACCGACCAGGTGACCCTGACAAAGCTGGTGGCGAGGCGGGTGCGAGCCAAGGTCGTGGTGCTTGACGAGGAGGTTCAGCAATATTACCAGCAACAGCAGGACCAATTCAGAGAGATCCCCCAGTTCAAGATTCGCCATCTCCTCGTGGCTATACCGCCGCAAGCGACGCCCAGCGAGCTGTTGCGCGCCAAGAACCGGATTGAGGAGGCGCAGGCGCTTCTCAAGACGGGGACCAATTTCTCTACGGTCGCCGAGCAGTACTCCGAAGGGCCGCTCGCGTCATCCAGCGGTGAGGTCTGGACGATGAAGCGTGGAGAGCTTGCGCCTGAGTTAGAGCAGGCTGCGCTCACCCTGCCGATCGGGCAGCCCAGCGGCATCATCACGACGCCGGCCGGTTTCCACATCATTGTGGTCGAGGAGCGGGTCCCTGGTCGGCCTCTGCCATTCGAACAGGTGAAGGAGCGCCTCCGCACTATCCTGTTTGATCAGAGGACTGAGGCCAAATTTAAGGAATGGATCGAAGATCTCAAGACCAAGGCCAACATCGAAATGAAATTGTAGGGGCAGAGCTTGTCCTGCCCACCTCGGGCGCAGCAAGCAGCGCCCCTACACCCTAGTCTTTTGCGGCCTTCTTGAGCCGTCGCTTGAGCAAAAGACGCTTAGCCGTGCTCAGGCGGTCGATGAATAAGACACCATCCAGGTGATCGATCTCGTGCTGCAGGATACGCGCCAGCAAGTCAGTTCCCTCCAGAGTGATCTCCTTCTCATTCCGGTCATAGGCCTTCACAACCACCTGCTTGAATCGCGAGACCGGCTCATTCAGGTCAGGGATGCAGAGGCATCCCTCTTCCTCCACGATGTGTCCTTCACCAGCGACCAGCACGGGATTGATAAGGACCAGGGGTCGGCGGGATGCACGATCGTCGGACGGGTCCAGGACGATGACCTGCTTGAGTGCTCCCACCTGGGGAGCGGCAAGCCCCATGCCTGGCGCCGCATACATGGTTTCCACCATGTCATCCATGAAGCGCTGCAGTTCGCCGTCAATCGATGTGACCAACCGCGACTTCTTTCGGATGACGGGGGATGGGTAAAGCAGGATCGGCAGTTTCGCCATTCATGTTCCCTTACATCAAGCTCAGAGTGAGATCGGCATCGGCGTTTAACGAAAGTAACGCTCGCTCGCCGCGCAGAAGGCGAGGGTAACCGGCGGCAGCAATCATGGCGGCGTTATCGGTGCAAAGAGACGGTTTGGGGTAGTAGACCTGTATGCCTTCCTCTACTGCACGGTCTGCAAGCTTCGACCGAAGCCTGCCGTTGCAGGCCACCCCTCCTGCCAGGACGAGGCGACGAGAGGCGGACGCCTTCGCCGCCGCCAGGCTGACGCGAACTAGCACATCCACCACCGCCTCCTGGAATCCAGCGCAGATGTTCGCGACAAACGCAGAGTCCAGGGTAGCTCCCACTGCACCTCGTTCTCCAAATCCCCCCGTGCCCCCCTTTTGTAAAGGGGGGGTGGGGGGATTTTGGCCTTCACCCTTCACCCTTTGCACGTAATTGACCACCGCGGTCTTCAGGCCGCTGAAGCTGAAATCGTATGAACCTCGCGAAGGAACCGGTCTGGGAAATCGTACAACGTTCGGATCGCCCTTCCGCGCCCACTCCTCGATCAGCGGCCCGCCCGGATAACCGAGGCTGAGCAGCTTCGCCACCTTGTCGAACGCCTCTCCCGCCGCATCGTCCCTGGTCCGACCAAGCAGGCGATAATTACCAGGGGCTGTGGCCAGATACAGGTGGGTGTGGCCGCCCGATGCCACGAGTCCGGTGAAGGGAAAAGAAAGTCCCTCGTGATCCAGCAAGGCGGCATACAGATGTCCCTCCAGGTGGTTCACGCCGACCAGTGGGATACCACCGGCAAAGGCGAGCGCCTTCCCGAAGCAGAGACCGACCAGCAGGGAACCGATCAGCCCTGGTCCGGCCGTTGCCGCAATACCATCAAGGTCGCCAAGGCCGACCTCCGCTCTCATGAACGCCTCCTGGACCACCGGCCAGATCGCCTCGACGTGACGTCGGGAGGCCAGCTCAGGGACGACCCCGCCGTAGGGGGCGTGGAGAATATCCTGGGAGGCGACGACGGAAGAGCGGATATGTCGGCCATCCTCCAGGATAGCGGCCGCTGTCTCATCGCAGGACGTTTCGATCCCCAAGGTCAGGTGTGCCATCAATGCAAACGTCCCGGTATGTCATTGCAAGGGAGCGTAGCGACCGAAGCAATCTCGCAGGGAAAGTGCGGTGAGATTGCCACGCTCCCTTCAGTCGCTCGCAATGACAGGGGGTGGCCGTTAATCACTGTCTTTAGCCTGCGTTTCCCTTCGTAAGACCCTTTTCGAGGATCTGACTCGCCTTGAGAATCTCCATCGCCCGCTTTAACTGGACATCGCTGTTCGGATCTGGCCCCTCTTGCTTGCCGATCTGGAGAGTTGCGTCTCCCTCCTCTTCGGAAATCTTTTTCTCCTGTCTCTTCTCAGGCCGCTCCTTTCCCGGCTCACCCGCCTTTTCAACGGGGCTAACTTGCGCCTTCGCCATGGCGGGCCGTGGCGCCTCCACAATGATATCAGGCATAAGTCCTGTGCCGTGGATTGATCGCCCCTTTGGCGTGAAGTACTTCGCCGTGGTCAAACGCAGACCGGATCCATCGCTTAGCGGAACAACCGTCTGCACCGATCCCTTCCCGAAGGTTTTGGTCCCAAGGACCACTGCCCTCTTCCAGTCCTGAAGCGCGCCTGCGACAATTTCGGAGGCGCTGGCGGACCCCCCATTCACCAGCACGACCATAGGGACCTTGGGGATCTGATTCCCGTGTTCGGCCGAGAAGCGGAGATTCTGGTTCTTGATCCGACCCTCGGTGTAGACGATGAGCTGCCCTTGGTCCAGGAACAGATCGGACACCTGGACAGCCTGATTCAAGAGGCCGCCCGGGTTGTTGCGAAGATCCAGTACCATCGCGGACATCCCGTTCTGTCCCAACTGTTCGATTGCCTTCTGAAGATCCTTCCCGGTCCGCTCCTGGAACGCGCTGATCCTGACGTAAGCGACCCCATCGCCCAGGTCTTTGGCCTTGACGCTCTTGACCTCGATGACCTCCCGAACCAACGTCAGCTCGAACGGCCCAGGGGACTCCTCGCGGAGGATAACCAGGGTGACGCTCGTACCCTTAGCACCGCGGAGTTTTTTCACCGCCTCCATGAGGGTCATATCTTTAGTCGGGCTCCCGTCGATCTTGATGATTCGGTCGCCTGGATGAATGCCGGCTCGATCGGCAGGGGTCCCTTCGATCGGCGCCACCACCGTGAGCATCCTGTCCTTGACCGTGATTTCGATCCCCAAACCTCCGAACGAGCCCTGGGTCTCGACCTGCATCTCTTTGAAGATATCGGGCGGCATGAACGCGCTATGAGGATCGAGCGACTCCAGCATCCCTTTAATGCCGCTGTAGATAAGGTCGCGGGGCTTCGTCTCCTCTACGTAATTCGCCTGGATCAGCGACAGGACCTCGGCGAAGACCTTCAACCGCTCGTAGCTGTCCTCGACAGCCGTGACCTCATGGTGGACGCCGCCACCGATGACCAACAGCGCCAGAATCAGTGCGACGACTATGCCCTTCCGCCCCTTCCAAAAAGGACCTCCAGATCTCATCGATTCCTCCTAAAAGAACGGGTATAGGGGGTAGGGTCCCCTCCGGTTTGAAATCCTAAATCTTTAGCCCTCGATCCTGCGCTTCCACTTCACATGGGGGCAAGCCAGGCTACGGGATCCTGAGGCCCACCCCGATACCGTACTTCGAAATAAAGTTGTGATCCGGTTACCGACCCCGAACTGCCCACCGACCCGATGGTCTGTCCCTTCGCCACTTGATCACCCACCTTGACGAGGATCTCTGCGGCATGCGCATAGACGGTGTAGTATCCTTCCCCGTGGTCAAGGACGATCAAGCGGCCATACCCTTTGAACCAATCGGCGTACAGCACAACGCCGTCGGAGACCGAAGCGATCTTTTGTCCGTCTGGAGCATTGATCTCGATGCCGTGGTTGAAGGTCACCGTCCTGTAGCGTGCGTGCTCCTTCCGGCCGAATGTGGAGGCCAGGACGCCGGCGGTAGGCCACGGCAAGCGGCCCTTGAGCGATGCAAACGATCCGTTTGGTTCTTCAGTCAAGCCAGTGGTCCGAGACGGTGCGGGATGAGGCGCTCTCCCGATCTGGAGCCGCCTCTGTTGCTGCAGGCGACCGATGAGGCTCTGGAGCTCGCGGGCTGCCAGCTCCAGTTCCCGAACTGCCGCCAGGTGCCCCTTCTTTTCTTCCTGCACCTTGGCCAACAACACGCGTCTGGCATACTTCTGTTCCAAGATCTCTTCGCGCTTTTCTGTAACGGTCTTCTGTCCCAGGGTCAGCTCAGCCTTCGATCGTTCCAGTTCGGCCTGCTGAGTCCCAAGCGTCTGGAGGGTAGCGGTGTACGCAGCAACCATTCGCTGATCCTGATTCGCAATCGTCGCCAGATATCGTATGCGGCGCTCGGCGCCCGACAGATCCTCCGAGGATAGGAGGGCCTGGACATAGCCATACCGCCCCTGTTTATAGATGGCGCGGACACGCCTCCGAAACAGGTCCTGTAACTGGTCAAGGTGAGTCCGGGTCAGCTTGATATCGCGCTGAGTAGTCTGAAGCCGTTCCGTGCCGATTTTCAGCTTGACCTGCAGCTCTTTCAGTTCCCGTCCCTTCTGCTGAAGCTCCCGATCAATCCGGTCCAACTCCTCGGAAAGTGTTCGCTCTTTCTGCGCTACCCGCTGCGCCTGCTTACGCTCACGGTCGAGCTCTTTTTTTACGTGACTGAGCTCTTCGCGCTTCTTGCGGAGGCGCGATGAGGAGCCCATCCTTGGTTCAGCCGCCAGGCCGGATGAAGAGACGAGAAAAAAGGTCGCTATAAGGGCCATCACTGCCAGAAGGGTACAAGGTGAACGAGCCATTATCCCCCTTCCAGTGACTGCCGGCTACATCTTGAGGAAGCGGCTGACAGCGAGCGAGCTGCCCAGGGCGCCGATCACCGCGCCCCCGCCCACCAGACCTGCCATCATCGACGATTCCAGGAATCCTCGACCCGCCACTGTCGGGAAGAGCGGGGAGGCTAAATTGAAGGTCGGCGCGACGAAACGGTAGGCCGCGAACAGTACACCCAGTGCGAGCCCGGCGCCAAGGCCGCCTTGGAGCATCCCCTCCACCAGGAAGGGGGCGCGGATATATGCCTTGGTGGCGCCGACGAGGCGCATGATCTCAATCTCCTGCGCGCGCGCATAGACTGCGAGTCGAATGGTATTCGAGACGATCATCGCCGACCCGAGCGTGAGCACCGAACCGATGATGGCGCCCAGCAGCCTGATGAGTCGTGCGGCCTGGGATATACGCTCGACCCATTCCTGCCCGTACTGGATATCCTCCACCCCCTCGAGGCGGCTCAGAAACGCGCTGAGCGCTTTGAGGGCTTCCGAGCTTTGATATCCTTCGCGAATCTTGAGTTGGAACGACGCGGGGAGCGGGTTATCCCCCAGACCCTCGAGGAGACTTTCCTGCCCCTTGAGTTCCCGGCGGAAGTTGGCAAGCGCTTCTTCCTTACTCGTGAACGTGAAGGTCTTGATGGCCGCCTCGTTCTCGATCCGTCGCCTGAGCATCTCCAGTTGTAAAGGGGTAATCTGGTTATCCAGAAAGACAGACACCTGGAACTGTTCCTGCCACTCAGTAACAAGTGCGTTGAAATGTTGAATCAAAAGAAGAAAGATGCCGATGATGACAAACGATACCGCGATGCTGGCAATCGACGCCAAGCCACCCCATCCGGCGCGAACCAGGTTGATCAGGGCATAGGTCAAGAGATGCTTCAGCTTCTCAATCATCAGCCGGATGCCACGGGCGATATACGGGGAGACCCGGCCTCAGTCCGAAGCGCTTCACCCCAAACTCTTCAGTCGAGCCGGGCCTGCCAGCCCATTCACTCGCTGCCATTCCTCGACGATCCTGCCGTGCTTGAGGAAAACTGTGCGGCAGCCCGCCTCCTGTGCCAGCTTGAGATTGTGAGTGGCTACCAAGACCGTAGTCCCCTGCGCGTTAATCTCAGAAAGCAATTGCAGCACGTCTGTGGCCAGCTCAGGATCCAGGTTCCCGGTCGGCTCATCAGCCAAAATGACGAGAGGATCATTCATCAGCGCCCTCGCCATTGCCACCCGCTGCTGCTCGCCGGTTGACAGCTTAACCGGCGTCATCTGCGCCTTGTGCGACAGCCCGACCAGCTTCAGTAGTTGCTCGACCTTGCGCTGGGCCTCCAGCGTCGTCATGCCGACCACTCTGGCAACCAGGGCAAGATTCTCCGCGACGGTCCGGTCGCGAAGGAGCTTGAAATCCTGAAAGACGATCCCCAGAGTCCGCCTCAGATATGGGACGGCTCTTGGTTTCATGCGGACGATGTTGCGGCCATTGACCAGGATCTGGCCGGAGGTAGGAAGCTCATCGCAAAAGATCAAGCGGAGCAGCGTGCTTTTCCCGGCGCCGTTAGGACCCGCCAGAAAGACCATCTCTCCTTTGTGAATATGAAGATCGACATCGACCAGGGCCTCCAGATCTTTTCCAAACGTTTTGTATACATGGAACATCTGGATCATAGCGAAATAGCCCTGGGTGACCTCCTTGCATCTTTACCCTGCCGGCCGCGGAGCTTTTCTCACCTCTCCTCAGAATCTCACGTTAACTCCTTTTCAGAATCAATGCAACCAAAAATCTCAGCGGTCAGACGTCATTGCGAGCGACCAACGGGAGCGCGGCAATCTTGCTGTAGTTATCCGGAAAGGCTGTGAGATTGCTTCGGCTTCGCCTCGCAATGACATAGGGGCTTTCGAAGCCATAAAATCACGCCACCGGCTGCTTCTTCGCAAGCTCTTGGAGGGTCTTCAGATTGCGGCGATCGGCCTTGACGAAGTCGCCGTCCTTCGGGGTTTCGATGATCATCGGAATCTCACACAGGCGGGAATCGGTAATCAGGCAGCGGAACGCCTCAAGGCCGATCGTCCCCTTGCCGATGTGCTCGTGGCGGTCCACGCGACATCCCAACTGCTTTTTACTGTCGTTGAGGTGAATGACTCTGAGACAGGAGAGGCCCACGACCTGATCGAACTCACGCAGGACGGCGTCATATCCTTCGGATGTCCGGATGTCGTAGCCGGCCGCAAACAGGTGGCAGGTATCCAGGCAGACCCCCGTCCGCTCCGGCAGATCGATCTGATTCAGAAGCAGCGCGATCTGCTCGAAGCGATGCCCCAAGGTGGTTCCCTGGCCGGCCGTGGTCTCGAGCACCACCTGGACCCGATAGCCCTTCGTCCGCTTCAGCAGTTCCCGGAGACTGCTAGCCACCCGTCGTAATCCCACTTCCTCGCCGGCTCCCATGTGGGCTCCTGGATGAATCACTAAATACGGGATGCTCAGCGCCTCGGCCCGCTCGATTTCCTCCAGGCAGGCGGCCATCGATCTCTGATGCAATACTGGATCCGTTGACGCCAGATTGATCAGATAGGCGCCGTGAGCTATGGTCGGAGCGATGGCAGCAGCCTGAAGATTTGTACGGAATCGGTCGATCTCTTCGGAGGGTAAGGACCTGGCCCGCCACTGATTACTGCTTTTGGTGAAAAGCTGGATCGTCCGACAGCCAACTTGCTGACCCCGCAGCGGCGCCAGATCGACCCCTCCCGCGATCGACATGTGAGCGCCGAGGAGCAGGTCGGCCCCAGCGAGCTGCTGCGATTTCTGCGTCATTATTGGTGAGAATGCCGAGGGGATCCCTACCTCAATGGAGGCGGAACCGTTCGGCCAGAAGTCTCCGAAAGCGGGGCTGATAAATCAGATCGAAGGCCAGCTCCTTCCCGGGAAAGAGGCGCAGCGCCAACTCCCTCGTGGCGACAACCATCTTGGAGGCTTCCTCCAGCGAAAGTGTCGTCTGGCTGATCGTGCTCATCGTGAGGCTGACCACCAGCCGAAGTTGCCGTAACTTTCTTTCCTCTTCCTTGAGTTCCTCAGGGGTCGGCATGGCCTCTCCTGCTACGTCATCTTAATGCAATGATAGCAGAGGGCGGGACTGATTCCAAGGATCGTTACGAAGGATCCTGCGGTGTGATCATGCTGCACCGGGCGTTTCAAGGATCCTTACTTATAGGCAAGTTCTGAAGATTAGGATAACGGTTGAAGATGTGGGTCAGAAGTTGGAGTAGAGAGAACCGGAGATCGTGGAGCAGGACGCGGCTGAAGTATGCAGTATCACCGCATCGTCCGGCGACCCCCACCGAAAGTAAAAGCCCCGAAGCGCTTCCCCGCTGCAACATCGCGGGGCCTGGCTGGACAAGGCCAAGGCTTCGGGGCTCGGTGACCGCTGGAATTCCGTAGGCGGAATCCATAGGCAGTCGATCCGGTGAGGAAGACACGCCTACGTTACAATCACCTCACATGTCCAGATGGTTAATGGTAAGCCCACTGGATCACCTCCTTTCTTGTGTGATTTTACGATAGTGGAACCTTTCAGCCGATGCAAGGGAAAAATGAATAGAGCTTCTTACGGTGCATCTACAAGGCAGCGGTCAGGCGTTCAGGCGGTTATGCCTTTCTGCGGCGGACCACCAGGCCTCGCGTATTGATGACAGAGGGCAGGCTTTTGGCGCCTGCGGCCTCGGCCAGGGCGATGAGCGTCGTCCTGGCCTCCGGCTTGATGATGAGGGCGAGACAGCCTCCGCCGCCTGCGCCGCAGATCCTGGCCCCGAGGGCGCCGGCACGCTTCAGGGAATGGATCAATTGGTCGATGGCGGGGCTGCTCATGGTGGGAAGCGCCTGTCGCCGGATCTCCCAATCTCGGTTCAGGAGCCGGGCGATGCCATGCAGGTCCTGCGCTTGGAAGGCATCCCGCATAGCAAGGGCATTCTTCTGGAGCGCATCGAAGAAGGCCAGCGTCCCGCGATCCCCTTCCATGTGGCGCTTGAACAGATCCCAGTTGTTGGCGCCCGAGAAGCGAGGCTTGCCGAGATAGAGGAGCAAGAGATGTTGCTGAAGCTCCATAAGAAATGGCCGCTGCGCAATCGAGGTCCTGTGGATGCCGGTGAGCCCGAATTCGATGCTGCTGGCGCCGCCGTAGGCGGCGGCGTAGTAATCCTGATAGCCGGTGGGGACACGGATCGCTTGCGTCTCGATAGCCTTCGCGTGCTCGATCAGTGCTCCACGGTTAAGCGGCCGGCCCGCGGCCGCCGATAAGGCGGCCGCGGTGGCGACCGCCAATGCCGAAGAACCGCCGGTGCCGGCGCCGGCCGGCGCCTGACAGGCAGTCCTGACCTCCAGGCCGGTATCGGGCGCGAGCGATCGGATCAGCCTGGCCAGCATCTCCAGAAATGGCCGGCGCGCCCAGGCGATCTTTTCGCGGGACGACCAGATCAGTTGTCGCCCTTGATCGGATGCGATCAGTCTGATCGCGCAACCCGGCCGGCGTGTCACAGTAACCTCGGCGACAAGGTCGATCGCGACATTGACGGTGATCGCCGGTTGGTGAAAGACGTGGAGCGGCGGGATGTCGAGCGTACCGCCCGCAAAGTCGATGCGCGTCGGAGCCTTGGCGACAATCAGTTCGGCCATGGAAGGGGCACCTCATTCAAGTTCCGGCATTGCCGGTGCGGCAAGCGGGAGGGGATTGTGAGATACCTGGCGGCCTCGCGGAAGCGATCCCGCACTAGCGGGTCAGCCCCCTCAAGCGCGGATGGCTCGACGCGACAGATCAGATACGTGTGCAGTCGAGGGATGGACGTCTTCATGGCATCAAGATCAGCCGGATTGTTATCGATGACGTGGATCTCCGCATAGGTTGAAGCAAGCGTAACAAGCATGTCTGCTTTCCCTTTTTCGTGTGGTGTATACACGATCTGCGTGAAATACGAGGTAAGCCCGGAGGCTCGTACCTTATAGCTTTGCCAAGCCGGGTCACCGAAGGAGAGCAGGAGCAGATCGAACTCTCGACGGCGCGCCGCATTCAGAAACACTACAACATCGGGGAACAGGTACGGGCGCAGGTCAGAAAAAGTCTGTTCTAGGGCCTCTTGCATCGCAGAAGCTATGGAGGCGGATGGGATGGCGCCCAGCCTGAAAAGCGCCTCCAGGTGCTTCTGGAGCGAATATCCTGATGGCCAGATCGTCTCGTAGCTCTTTTCCCAGGCGTCATCGGAGACGCCGAATTGAGTAAAGGCAGACTTCAGATCGACCCAAAAGAAACGATCCGTATCAAAGAGGGTATGATCGAAATCCAGCAAAACAGCTCGCCGACAGCCGGATTTAGTTCCCGCCATCTGCGCTGTGTCGTTATCCCGTCGCTGATTCACCAGAACTTGCATCCAGATAGCGCCTTGCTACGTCAAAAATCTGCTGGAACATCGTTTCGGTCAATCTGCCGGTCTGAGTATTCTGTTGGCTCGGATGATACGAGGCGATCAGCACGAGATCATGCTGAAAGATCGTGACCTGTCCATGTCCGAAGCGTGGCGTGGGGGTCGGCAGCGGAACGCCATGTGTCTCCAGAGCATGAAGGCAGGCCCGGAAGGCGATCTGGCCCAAGGCCACGATCACCCGGATCTTCCGGAGTAGCGTGAGTTCCTCCAGGAGGAAGGGGCGACAGCGCTCAAGTTCGATTGGGGTTGGCTTGTTGTCTGGTGGGGCGCATCGGACAGCGGCAGTGATATAGCAATCCGTGAGGTGAAGGCCATCATTGCGATCGGTTGAGGTCGGCTGACTGGCGAACCCAGCCCGGTGGAGCGCCCGGTACAAGAAGTCGCCGCTCCGATCCCCGGTAAAGATTCGACCGGTCCGATTGCCACCGTGAGCTGCGGGCGCCAAGCCGACTACCAATAGCCGGGCGGTCGGATCGCCGAAACCGGGGACCGGTCGTCCCCAGTAGTCCCAATCGCGGTAGCGCCGCACCTTCTCTTGAGCCGTCCGCTCTCGATGTCGCACCAGCCTCGGGCATCGCCGGCAGGCGATAACCTGTCGGCAAAGCGCCTCCAGCCCGCGCGCCTCGCGAGTGGGATGACGCTGAAGTGGTTTTCCAGCTACGCTCGCGCTGATGGTGTGATCACCTCACTCCAACTGTAAGGGCGGGTTTCAAACCCGCCCTTACAGCCAACTTAACCTCCGCCTCGTTACGTATGAGAGGAACGCTGCGCCATTCTACTACGCGGGTGCAACACAGGCAACCATATCCGGGCTTCAAGAGAAAGTCACTCACTGCGGCCAGGAGCTCTTTTAATGAGAAAAAGAGGTGGCTTCTTGTCTCCTTTTGTCCAGCTATGGAAGCAGATCCGAGAGAAGGAGGCTGAGGGTGTGGTTAACATCTACTGTGAAGGTGTCGGTTGTGAGCGCGACGGGATTCCCATCCATATCTCGGAGCGTCAACCTGATCGTCTGGGAGCTTCCGCTGACGTTCACCAGGCACAGGATTGTGTCCAGATCGCTGTCGCCCGGGTCACTTCTCTCCTTGTTCGCGAAGATCGGAAACGTAAAGGGTGGGATCTGAAACGTGATAGTCTTCTCCAATCCGGGGTTGGCGATGACCGCAATCCCGTTGAACTCAGTGGTCAACCCTGTTGTGCTGGTGCATGCTCCGTCGGTGCACTTGGCAATCGCCAGGCTCCCAAAGACCGATACGCGCTTGGCGAGAGCGCTGGCAGGCACAAGCATCCCCCCAATGGTCAGGGCCAGCAAGACAGCGATAAGAAATTTTCGCATGTGAGCATCCCCCTTTCTTTTTTCAGAAGGTGATCGGTCCCTACTTAGATGTCGACTTCTTCCCACCGCCCAGAGTCTTGTTGATGTCTTCCTAGAGGACTCCGGCTGCCACACCAACTGTACCACCGACGCCCGCGCCGATGGGGCTGGGCTCCCACCAACAATCGCGCCACGTAGCGCTCCGGCTGAGGCTCTCTCCTCGCCGCCTCATTTGTGGCTTCAGATAAGGATTAGAGCAACACCCATGCCAAGCACGTACACCCCATCATCCTGACCGAATCCTCGAATGTTCGGCTCTTACCACACGTCCACAAACACGATGGTCGGAATGACTTACATACTATCTATATATATTATACATATGCCGCTGTCTCCTGGAGCCAATACCATGCTCCGTTGAAAATGAGTGTTACGAGATGTTTGCTCCACTCCTTGTGCGTATGACATAATGCCGGGTGAAACGGGATCACTTTCAGGGAAGGTGTAAGAAGATGTCGAAATCCACGGCAAGGGTGACGCTACGGTTTGTCGTCCATGAGCATAAGGCGACGCGGCTGCACTACGACTTTCGGCTCGAGATGGGCGGGATCCTCAAATCGTGGGCGGTCCCTAAGGGTCCATCCATGAATCCTGCCGACAAGCGGCTGGCCGTGATGGTCGTCGACCATACAGTGGACTATATCAACTTTGAGGGGATTATCCCGGAGGGCAGTTATGGCGCTGGACCCGTAGTAGTGTGGGATGAGGGGACGTACGAGACGATAGAGCCCACTTCGCCGGAGGTTCAGCTCGCAGGCGGAAAGCTCGTTTTCGTGTTGAACGGGCGGAAATTGAAGGGGACGTTCGCGCTCGCCCGGTTCGCCAGGGGCGAGACCGGGAAGGAATGGCTGTTGATGAAGAAGAGGGATCAGTATACCGATCCAGCCTGGACGCTCAGGAGCGAGCTTACGCCGACTCGACTCAAGGCGTTGGCGGTGAAGACGCCACCGTGCGAAACCTCGTAACTGCTTGGGAGAAAAGGATGGCGACGCGGATCGAGCAGGATTCGTTGGGACCGAAGGGGGTTCCGGTCGATGCCTACTATGGCCTCCAGACAGTCAGGGCGCTGGAAAACTTTCCCATCAGCGGGCTCCGGCTGCATCCGAAAATGGTAGAGGCGATGGTGACGGTCAAGAAGGCGGCCGCGCTGGTCAACACCGACTTGGAGCTCTTGAAGCCGGAGATAGGCAGGGCGATCGCAGCGGCGGCCGACGAGGTCCTGGCCGGCAAGCTCCGCGATCAGTTTGTGGTAGACGTCTACCAGATGGGCGCCGGGACATCTTTTAATATGAACGTCAACGAGGTCCTGGCTAACCGGGCCATCGAGCTTCTGGGCGGGAAGAAGGGCGACTATACGATAGTTCACCCCAATGACCATGTCAACATGGCTCAGTCAACTAACGACGTCTTTCCGACCGCCATGCGGATGGCTGCTCGCTTGCTACTGGAAGAGCTGCTGCCGGTCCTGAAGGATCTGAAAACCGCCCTGATCGGAAAGGCGAAGGAGTTCGACGACATCCTGAAGTCGGGTCGAACGCATCTGCAGGACGCGGTTCCTATCCGGCTGGGACAGGAGTTTGCGGCCTATGCGGTAACTATCGGAAAATGTCAGGAGCGGATCGCCGTCGCAGCACGATCACTTGAAGAGCTGGGGATCGGTGGAAGCGCCGTCGGTACCGGTCTAAACACCCACCAGCAGTATCGCACCAGACTGGTAGAGTACCTGCGCGCCTGGACGAGAATCGAGTGGAGCGCCGCGCCTGACATGCGCGAAGCGATGCAGTCGAACCTGCCCGTCGCGGAGGCCTCATCGGCCCTGCGGCTATTGGCGCTCGAGCTGACCAGGATCTGCAACGATCTGCGCCTCCTGACCTCAGGTCCCACCACAGGGTTCGCCGAGATCGCGCTGCCTGCGGCGCAGCCGGGCTCCTCGATCATGCCGGGCAAGGTCAACCCATCTGTAGTCGAGATGGTGAATATGGTCTGCTTCCAGGTGATCGGTAACGACCTGACCGTTTCGATGGCGGCCCAGGCCGGGCAGCTTGAACTGAACGTCATGATGCCGGTCATGGCCTACAACCTGCATCAGTCGATCGATATCCTGAAGAACGCCACGCGAGCCTTTGTCGACCGGTGTGTTGTCGGCATCGTCGCTGATGCTAACCGATGCCGCCGCTATGCCGAAAGCAGTATGGCGCTGGCTACGGCGCTGAACACTTATATCGGCTATGCCCGGGCCGCTGAGGTGGTGAAGCGCGCCGGACGCGAGCAGAAGCGCATCATTGACGTGGTTCGCGAGGGAAAGCTGCTCACCGAGGCTCAGATTGCCCAGATCCTAACCCCGGTGAAGCTTACCGAGCCCGGCTTACCCGGCAAGCCGGATGAATCGCCGTGATAGCCGAGCGGATCAGCCTGCGGCTGATCTGGTGGGGATATTAAGCTTGACGGCAGAAGAAGGGCGCTCTAGATTAGTAAGAGAGGAGTATGGGTGAGGTGAAACGCGTAGTGTTGTTACTTTGTGCAATGTCCTTGCCTGTCTTGGGGGTATCTCAGGCGTTTGCCCATGGCGGTGGTGATGTGATGGGCGACTGGGACGCCGCAGATGCCTGCACTGCCCAGAAGGGTCACTATACTGTTCACTTCACGGCCTATCAGGAGCTTGTGGGCGCAGGCATGGTTCCCTTGTTGCACGAAGTAGGTTCGAAGAAGGTGAAGGAGGAATTTCAGTCCTACTGCGAGGGCGTTCCGAAGACCGGCAAGTTGTCGATAGCGTTTGACCTGTACAATGAAGAGATGCGACAGCTCCCCATCTCGGTCCGGATTGTTGAGGCCGTTGGGGCCCACGAGGACAAGGGCAGCGGCGAACACTCGCACGCTGTCTTCTCGCTTCCGCCTGCTGTGTATGGTGATGGGTCGATACGGATCGATACCGAGATCCCCAAGGCCGGTCACTACATCGCTCTCATGACGTTGGAAAAGGTGGGGCCCGGTATTGCCCACAAGCCGCATCGCGGTTCCGAAGTTGGGGAATGGCAGCGGGTCAGTCATACCCACGGGCCCGGCACTGACCCTACAGAAGCCGAGATACATGCCGTGAATCCTACCTACAGCTTCCCCTTTACTGTGGGTCTGCCGGTAAGGGCGCACAGCCGCCTTCCCTGGATTGTGTCAAATCTGGGGTTCCAGCTGGCCGTTACATTGTTGGCGCTTTGCGCCTTGGC
This sequence comes from Candidatus Methylomirabilota bacterium, assembly GCA_028870115.1. Classification (NCBI taxonomy): domain Bacteria; phylum Methylomirabilota (SeqCode); species Candidatus Methylomirabilota bacterium. The sequence goes on along the minus strand of JAGWQH010000042.1, from coordinate 16,399 downwards.
AGGCGGCGTACGATACTATATGAACGGCAGGCGGAAGAAACCAGCCTGACTGTCAGCAAGGGCTCCGCTGGTTCCCCTCCAACTGATGTAAGATCCGTTCCCTCCAGTTGGTTCCAGGTTGATTCAGTCCCCCCTATATTGGTATCATGCCCGCAAAAATCGCTTGACAGTGTCCAGAGGATACGATAAGTTTTCGCCGCTTCCGATGGTAGGCGTGGCTTGTCGGGACTGCTGAGGGACCGTGAGCTCTAGAGAAGGGCAGAGCCGCGGTTTTTTGTATGCAAAGGCCCGGGGCCTTAAGTGATTAAGGAAGCGACTCGACGGCGAAGGAGCGTTGAGGGTCTACAGAGAGGAGGTGAGGGCGTGCGAGGCACCGGGAAGGTAAAATGGTTCAACGAGGCCAAGGGATACGGCTTTATCGAGCGATCTGAGGGTGGCGACCTGTTCGTCCATTACTCTGCCATCCAGGGTAATGGCTTCAGGACGCTGGCGGAGGGCCAGGAAGTGGAGTTTGATGTCGTGGAAGGGCCGAAGGGAAAGCAGGCCGCTAACGTCGTCAAGCTGTAGTTCATAGTCGAATAAACGTGAAGTCAAGGACCCCCCAGTGGAGATATTGTTCTCACGGGGGGTCTACTTTTGGTATTGTGGCTCCGCGGAGCGGGTAAGGAGGGCTTGCGCCCTGGAGACCGCTTCCGAGATCGGGATCTGCGACTCTTCGCCGGTCTTTCGTACCTTCAAGTCAACCGTTCCCTCTTTGATGGCCCGGGTCCCAACGGTCATCCGAAGGGGCAGACCAAGCAGATCAGCGTCCTTGAACTTCACTCCGGCTCGCTCATCCCGGTCATCATACAGGGCCTCGATTCCCGCCCGCTGGAGTTGGATATAGAGCGCCTCCGCCAGCTCCGCCATCTTTTGATCGCGCATGTTGACCGGCAGCAGATGGAGTTGAAAGGGCGCGAGAGCCGGAGGCCAGACGATTCCCAGGTCGTCGTGGCACTGTTCAACTGCCGCCGCCGCAATACGCGCCAGTCCAATTCCGTAGCTTCCCATCACGATAGGGCATTCCTCCCCCGCTTCATTCAGGTAGACCGCCTTCATCGAGACGGAGTATTTCGTCCCGAGCCTGAAGATGTTTCCCACCTCAATCACCCGTTCGATGCGCAGGCTGCCCTCGCAATGTGGACACTGATCCCCGTTTGACACTTGGTGGATATCGGCCCAACGCGGCTGGAAGTGGATGCCCGGCCCAACACCACGAAGATGAAATCCATCCTTGTTGGCCCCGGCGACATATCGACCTTTGCGCAACGACTCATCGGCAATGATGGGTAGTTTTGCGCCGACGGGACCGATGCTGCCGGGTCCGGCCCCGAGGTGCATCAGCATTTCATCGCGATGGGCCGGGCGAGCCTCTCCGACCACCCTTGCGAGCTTCTTCTCATGGAGCTGCTGATCGCCCCTTAGTAGGGCCAGGACCGAGCCATCTTTTGTCACGAGCAGCAACGACTTGATGGTCAGCGCCGGGTCGATCCGGAGGAAGCGGCACACCTCTTCAATGGTTCCGGCGCCTGGTGTGGCGATCTCCTCCAGGTCCCACTCCGGGAATACCGGGCTTCGCAACCTGGAGACAGCCAGCTCGACATTAGCCGAGTAACTGCAGCGGTCGCACAGGGCGATCTCGTCCTCTCCGGCTTCACTCGGCGCCATAAACTCGTGTGCGACCGCGCCGCCCATCATGCCCGGATCGCTTTCAACGACGTGAAAGGCCAAGCCGCAACGCGCGAAGATACGGCAATACGCCTCCTTATGGAGTTCGTAGTTTTTCTCCAGCCCCGCCTCGTCCCGATCCAATGAGTAGGAGTCCTTCATCACGAACTCCCGCGTCCGCAGGACGCCGCTCTTGGGCCTCGCTTCGTCCCGAAGCTTGGTCTGGATCTGATACCAGATCTGCGGGAGGTCTCGGTAGGAGCGGATCTCACGCGCCGCCAGCCAGGCGATGACCTCTTCGTGCGTCATTCCGAGACACATCTGCCGCTTGCCGCGATCGTGCAACCGAAACATCTCCTCGCCGATCGTTGCCCATCGCCCGGTCTGCTGCCACAGCTCCGCCGGGTGCAGGACCGGCATAGTGATCTCCTGACTGCCGATTTGGTTCATCTCCTCGCGGATGATGGCGCTGATTCTGTCCATCACTCGCTGGCCCAGCGGCAGGGTGATATAGATCCCGGCTGCGAGTTGCCGGACCAAGCCGGCGCGGACCATCAGCTTATGACTGACCGCCTCGGCTTCTGCAGGTTCTTCTTTCAGTGTCGGGATCAGCGACCTTGTCCAACGCATCGCAATACCTGTCGTCTCATGTAAATCCGACCGACAAAAATAAAAGGAGGAATGGATCGTCCATCCTCCCTCGGAAATAGAGGTCAGCTATTAGCAGCCAGCATTCAGCAAAAGCTTTCTATCTGACCGCTAGGCATGACCGTCGCCTTCTGACACCATCTTGTTGACCTCCTCGACCAAGGCGTCAACGATCTCGGACTCCTTGACTTTCCGCGCCGCCGCTCCCTTTTTGAAAATCCAGCCGATCCCCTTGCCGCCGGCGACCCCGATATCGGCCCCTCTGGCCTCTCCCGGTCCGTTGACCTCGCACCCCATCACGGCGACGTGGATCTCCTTCGTGATCCCCGCCAGCCGCCGCTCTACCTCCTTGGCAAGGGGAACCAGATCGATATCGGCTCTCGCGCAAGATGGACAGGCGACCAACGTGAGTCCACCCCTCCGAAGTCCGAGTGACTTCAAGATCTCAACGCCAGCTTTGATCTCCTCAACGGGATCAGCCGAGAGCGACACCCGGATCGTGTCACCGATCCCTTCGGCCAGCAGCGTCCCGATACCGACGGCCGACCTGATCGTTCCCACTCCTGGTGTCCCGGCCTCTGTGACACCCAGGTGGAGGGGGTATTCGATCTCTTCCGCCAGCAGGCGGTACGCCTCAATCATCATCAGGGGATCAGAGGCCTTCAACGAGACCTTCATCTCGGGATAGTTCAAATCTTCGAGAATCCGAATGTGGCGCAGGGCGCTCTCCACCATCCCCTTTGGAGTCGGCCCACCGTCTCTGGCCAGCAGATCCTTTTCCAGAGATCCGGCGTTCACGCCGATGCGGATCGGCGCCTTTCGCTCGGCCGCCGCCTTGACGACCTCCTCCACGCGAGAACGGTCCCCGATATTACCTGGGTTGAGACGGAGGCCGTCTACGCCCTGTTCGAGAGCGATCAGGGCAAGCCTGTAGTCGAAGTGGATGTCGGCGATTAAGGGGATTCGGATCTGCTTACGGATCTCCCACAGTTTTTCTGCGGCTTCTCTCTCCGGGACGCCGACCCGCACGATATCACATCCGGCGACCTCTAATGCCCAGATCTGATCCACCGTGGCCCGGACATCCCGCGTATCGGTCTTCGTCATCGACTGGACCGATACCGGCGCGTGGCCGCCGATCTTGACGGTTCCCACCTGAATCTGCCGCGTCTTACGTCGTTCAATCATATTACTGTCTTCCGAGCAGGCGGAAGATATCGTTGTAGAAGGCAAAAATCATCAGGGCCACCAACAGGGCCAGTCCGACCTGCTGGGCCATCTCTCGCTTCTGCAGGCTGACTGGTTTACCGCGAACCGCTTCAATCAGAGAAAAGAACAGGTGTCCCCCATCCAGAATAGGGATCGGAAGCAGATTCAGGATCCCCAAGTTGATGGATAGCAACGCGGTAAAGAACATAAGATTCAAGATACCTTGGCGCGCCTGCTGGCCGGCCATCTGCGCCACCAGGAGCGGTCCGCCGATGGTCTTCGCCGGGACGACCCCCTGGATCAGCTTGACAAAGGTGAGCAGGATCAGGCGGCTGAGATCGTACGTCTTGTAGAGCGCTTTTGCCAATGCGGCGACCGGATTGATCCGTTCGGTGAGGAACTCTTCGGCCGGCGCGATCCCGAGCAGGCCGACCTCCTGTTCCTCCCCGAAGAGGTTCTTCTGGCGAGTGGCCTTTGGAGCCACCACCAGATCAAACCGGTTCCCCTCTCGTTCGACTGTCAGGCGAACAGGCCGCCCGGGGCTTTTATGGATCTGGGTTGCCAGCTCCTCCCACTTCTCAATGGGGTGCCCGTCGATCGCCTTGATTCGATCGCCGACCAGCACGCCGGCCTCGTGCGCCGGAAAGTCCTGCATGACCTCTCCCACCTTGGTAGCGAGGGTCGGGACGCCGAGTGTGAAGACAACCCAAAAGATAGCGACGGCAAGAAGAAAATTTGATCCCGGACCGGCCAGGATGATCAGCGAGCGCCATCCGACCGGTTTTTCGGAGAACGACCCTTCCTGGTCGACGACCTCTTCCTTTGGATCCTCGCCGAGCATCTTGACATAGCCGCCAAGCGGGATAGCAGACAGGAGATATTCGGTCCCGCCGCGCGTGAACCCGATGATCTTCGGGCCGAAACCGAGAGAAAACTTCAGGACCCTGACCCCCGCCCGCTTGGCCACCAGGAAGTGGCCGAGCTCGTGAACGAAGATGAGCGCACCCAGAACAAGAACAGCCCACAGAAGATAGTCAAGGCGTGAGAGAAACGGTCGAGGATCGATCGCACCCAAGAGGCTGAGGGCAACCGTAGGTATCGAGGCCATCATACCAGCGTGCAAACTCTTCTCCTCACCTTAGGTTGGCAGTGCCGCCAACACGAGTTCCCGGGCCTCGCGATCAGCATCTATGGCATCTTCAAGGGAATCGATCTTGCGACCCCGGTGGCTGTCCATCGCTCTAGCGATGAGGGCGGAAATGTCAGGGAAGTTAATCCGACCGGAGAGAAACAGGTCCACCGCCACTTCGTTGGCGGCGTTGAGAACAGCCGGATAGGTTCCACCGGCCTGGAGCGCCTGATAGGCGAATCCAAGACACGGGAACTTCTCGCGGTCAACCGGTTCAAAGGTCAACGCCGACAGACTGTTCAGGTCAAGGGGCGGCAGTGGAGTCTGTAGCCGGTCAGGGAATGAGAGGGCGTACAGGATCGGCAGTCCCATATCGGTCACCCCCATCTGAGCCAGGATCGCCCCATCCACGAACTCTACCATTGAATGGATAATGCTCTGCGGGTGAATGATGACGTCGATCTGTTGCGGCGTGAGGGAGAAGAACCAGCTGGCCTCGATGACTTCCAATCCCTTATTCATAAGGGTGGCCGAATCAATAGTAATCTTCTTCCCCATAACCCATGTTGGGTGCCGTAGCGCCTCATCCGGAGTAATGCTGGCGAAGCTTTCCTTGGATCGCTGGCGGAACGGTCCTCCTGAGGAAGTCAAGAGCACTCGCTTCAAATACGCGCAGCTATGTTGTCCACCCAGACATTGGAAGATGGCCGAATGTTCACTATCTACGGGAAGGAGCCGAACGCCTCGCGCTCGGGCCTCGGCGATCACCAGCTCCCCCGCCATCACCATAACCTCCTTCGTGGCGAGGGCAATATCCTTTCCCGCTTTGATAGCGGCAAGGCTCGGGAGCAGGCCAGCCGCGCCGACGATCGCGGTGAGAACGATGTCGGCCTCAGACGCCGTGGCAACATTCAGTACGCCCTCGTCTCCCCATACGATCTCGACAGGGATGTCTTTTACTCGTTCCTTTAGGGTTCTTGCGGCATTCGATGTTCCGACGGCGACAATGCGTGGGGAAAATTGCCTGATCTGTTGCTCCACAAGATCGATATTATCCCTAGCCGCAAGGGCCGCTATCTCAAAAGAGTCGCGGTGCAGATCGATCATGGCTAACGCCTTGACCCCGATTGTCCCTGTTGAGCCCAGAATGCTCACGCGTTTCACTGTCGCCTCTCCGCTCGGCCGTACTCCACGCCTCTCGTTAACGGCAAGTCCGCTGTCCATATGTGTTTGATAACGTAGTATAGTTGGATCGTGAGTCTTTGGCAAGAGCTTTTGGCTCATCGGATAGGCTGGTTATTTAACGCTGAGGCGCTACGCTGGACAGGGAAGACCAAAGGCCCACTACTGTAGGCCTTCGATCCTCTCGTACGTGTAAGACGTGATGGGAGGTTCGAGTGCGGCTGCGTTACTTCTGCGGCTGGTCGGTAAAGACCCACCGAGCGAAAAGAACAAGCACGACAACTGCGACGAGCCCGGCGATCGCTCCCATTGGTGTCATAAGTATGTCAAGTACGACCTGCGACATTCCTGCCATCTGGCATCATCTCCTTTTTACTACAACTGTTGACTGGCCGCTACCGTGGGGATATACCCCTGAAGGCCACTTGCCTGTTACTCCAACCACACGCCGCACGTTAATAGTGAAGGTACACGAAACTGCTGAGCATTGTCAAGCACAAAAGTCCAGCCCGCACATAATAAGACCTTATCATGATGAAGGTACGCAGAGGGATCGGATCAAGGATGGAGCGGCACCTTAACGGGAGGAGGCGGGCGGAGCAGTGGTCGGTCTCGGCGGACCGAACTGGTACACGATTTCCCCTGGTTTCACCAGTCCGAGATCCTCGCGAGCAATCGCCTCGACCTGACCCGGATTATTGACGAAGGCCCGGATCTCCCGATCTAGTTCTTCGTTGACCTGCCTGAGCCGTGTGATCTCCTGCTGAAGCTCGGTTCTGGTCTTGCTCATTTGAAGGACCTTGACGAGACTCTTCTTCCCGCCCACAGAGGCTACCGCAATCACAATCGCCAGTACGGCGACGAAGGTGAGTCGCCGTTTGCGGGCGCTCCTCGCCGCTGCGAACTCTTCCTGTCTGCCGGCGACAACCCGTCCCGTCCGCATCCTCACTCCATCTACGGCCATCAGACGTCGAGGAGCGCCCGGGCCGCTGCGGTCAACTCCTCGATCTGCGCCTCGGAATGCGCGTCCAGGTAGAGACGCACGACCGGTTCTGTTCCTGAAGACCGCACGAGGAACCAACTGCCGTCCTCAAGCAGCAGTTTCGTGCCATCCAGTCTGTTCACCTCCACCACGGCCAGTCCGGCCACCCGCGTTGGTAACTCTTTCAGACGATCGGCCAGGCGTCCTTGCTGTTCCGGCGTAAGATGGAGGTTCAGGCGGCGAGCGTAAATCGCGCCCCCCACCTCGGCATAGAGCGCATCGAGCAGGCCTTGGACACCGGTACCACCGGCCATGGCGACCATTTCTGTGACTAAGAGGGCGGCAAGAATTCCATCCTTTTCAGGCACGTGCCCAAGGATCGACAGACCGGCGCTTTCCTCGCCGCAGAGCGCGACCTTGCCTTGAGTGATGAGTTCACCAAGGTATTTGAACCCGACCTTGGTTTCATACACCGGGACCGCTTGCGGCCGAGCTACCGCATCAACAAGATGGCTGGTGGCTACCGATCGAGCGACCCCCGTGCGCCATCCGCGAGTTGTGATCAGATGTCGCAGGAGAAGAGCCAGGATATAGTTTGGCTCGATGAAGCGGCCGTCCCGGTCAATGATCCCGTATCGATCGGCATCACCATCGGTGGCCAATCCAAGCTGGAATCCGCCGGACCTTACGAACGCCGCAAGCTCCCGCAGGTTCGCTTCTGAGGGATCCGGCGCCATACCGCCGAACGCGGGATTTCTGGATCCGTGCAGGATCTGTACGTCACACCCGGCCTCGCGCAGGATCTCGTCCAGGTAGCCCCCGGCAGTTCCATAGAGCAGGTCGACCGCCACCTTCAGGCGTGCTGCAGCGATCGTGTGCAGATCTACCAACTCTCGCAGTCGGTTCAGGTATGTCGGCCGCGGGTCAATCCGTACCACAAGGCCTTTGGCCTCCAGCTCTCCGAGCGGAGGACACGGGGTCTCGGGTTGCGCCAGCAGCCCCTGAACCCTCTTCTCGATTCGGTCGGTGACCGCGGGAAGGACCGGGCCGCCGGAAGGGCCGGAGAATTTGAGCCCGTTATATTCGGACGGGTTGTGGCTGGCCGTAATGTTCAGGCCGCCGGCTGCGCCGCGGCGAATCACTTCATATGCGACAACGGGCGTGGGTACGTCCCGATCAGTGAGCCAGACCCGGACACCGTGAGCTGCCAAAACTGCCGCCGTCTCGGCCGCGAAGGCCTCCGAGAGAAAGCGTGTATCGTACCCTACAACCACATACGGTTGATCAATCCCCTCAGCGAGCAGGTGTTCTGCAATGGCTCGCGCCACAAGGCGAACATTGGCAAAGGTGAAGGTATCGGCGATGATATCGCGCCAGCCGGAGGTACCGAACCGGATGGGCTTCACGAGGCCGCCTCCCCAGCGTTTGCCTTCATGCAGTGCTCAAGGATGTCCCGATATCGGGATACGTGGGTTTCTGCCCGTGCCGGCGTATCGGCTTCGGCGATGATATGGAAATACGGTCGGTCGTGATCCGGATAGAGGATCACCCAGTCGCTGTCAAGGTGGACCTTCACCCCGTCCACCAGCTCGATGCGATCATCCGCCGTGGCGGCGATCAGGGCCCGCATCGTCCCGCCCTTCCGCTCCCAGGAACACGGCACTTGCTCGCGACATTTGAAACGCTGAGGAATAGACGGGATGAACTGATGTAATCGGAGGTCCTGAGACGCGAGCATCTCCAAGAGCTTAAGGATGGCCAGCATCCCGTCAAAGGCCGGTTGGAACCCGGAGAAGATGAAACCGCCGAGACCGTCGCCCACAAAGATCACACCTTCCTGTGTTGCCGCTTCCATCAATGCTCGCGGAGCCGTTTTTGTCCTGAGGACCCCGAAGCCTAAGTCTCGAGCCAGCTCTTCTATGACCGAACTGGCGGTGATCGGGATGCCGATCACCGCTGGAGAATGGGTCCGCATCACCAGCAGGGCTATGACTGCCAGAGCCAGGTCGTCGCTCAGCAGATTGCCGGCGTCATCCACAATGAAAATCTTTTCTCCCCCGGCGTCGAGCATGATCCCCATGTCGGCCCGGAGACTTTTGACGATCTCCGAGAGTTGTTGCAGCGAACGATGGAACCCCTCCGCGCTTTTGGTGATTTTGCTCTCGTCCATGCAGCCGTTCAACGCAATCACTTCACACCCTAGCATCCCAAGGATTTGCGGGAAGATGATCGACGATGAGCCGTAGGCGTAGTCGACGACGATCCTGAAGCCGCGACGGCTGAGCGTATCCCGATCGATAAAGCTCAGTATTCCATCCTGGTAATAGTCCATGCCGTACGAGGGAGGCGAGATGCGGCCGATCTCATCGACTTTGGCGCGGCGGAAATCTTCCCGGAAGAAGAGCCGTTCGATGCTTTTCTCCCGACTGGATGAGATATCCATGCCGCGTTCATCAAAGAATATAATGTCGATCAGCTCCGGATCGAAGGGGGACTTTCGGACATGGACGCCGCCCACCGCGCTGCCTGCGCTCATACTGTACCGGACCACAGGGATGGGGGCGACGCGAAAATCACGCACATTCACGCCAGCAGAGAGAAGGCCGCTGATAATGGCCCGCTTGACCATATGGGAGGCCTGGTGACTATCGCGACTGGTTCGGATGATCGACCCCATTCGGAGGGTCGCCCCAAAACATGCTCCAAGTTTGGCCCCGAACTCGGGCGAGATCTCGAGATTGGCCAGTCCGGTCACGCCGTAGGCCCCGAACAGAGACCGAGACCATTTTTGGCCCCAGATCAGACTGGTGGCCAGGACGGCTCCGTCTTCTACCACTTTGTGGGGCCACACCTTGACGTCGGCCTTCACCACTGACCCCTCGCCGACCTTGCACTGTTCGCTGATCAACGCGCCCTCAAAGATGTGGGCATTTGCCTTGATCTCGCTTCCCCGGCCGACCACGTTCTCCTTCAAAACGGCCCGGGCGCCAATAAAGACATTGTTCCAGAGGACCGAACCGACGATGACGGCGCCCTCCTCGATGACGCAATTATCGCCGATGACGCTCCGCGTGATATGGGTGTTTGGCCCGACCTGCGTGTGCCTACCGACCAGGACGCCACCTCTTAACGACGCAGTGAAATCGATGCGACTCCCCTCGCCAAGCCAGATCGGCTTATCAAGGCCCTCCACCTGCTTTCCGGGGAGTGTGACCTTCACCATGCCGGCCAGGATGTCTCGATGCGCAAGGCGGTACTCAATTAGATCGCCCACATCCTTCCAGTACCCGGTTGCAACATGCCCGTACAGGGCGCGGCCCTCCTGCATCAGCCTCGGGAACAGATCGCGACTGAAGTCGAACTCTCTCCCGGCCGGGATCAGTTCAAGTGCCTCAGGCTCGAGGATATAGATTCCGGTGTTCACGGTGTCGCTTAAGACCTCGCCCCAAGTCGGCTTCTCGAGAAAGTGCGTGATCCGGCCGTTGGAAGCAGTGATGACCACACCATACTGGAGCGGATTCTCGACCCTGGTCAGCACGATAGTCGCCAGGGCCCGGCGATCCTTGTGAGCCTTGACAGCCTCCGAGAGGTCGAAGTCGGTGAGGATATCGCCGCTGATGACTAGAAACGTCTCGTCGAGAAAGGCCTCAGCGTTCTTGACCGCCCCGGCCGTGCCGTAGTCCTCGGTGGCAATGGCGTAGACCATTTTGACGCCAAATTCGCTGCCGTCGCCGAAATAACGCTCGATTGTATCCGGTTGGAAATAGAGGAGGGTGACGAGGTCATCAAAGCCGTGATCTTTGAGCAGCGCTACCGTGTGCTCCATCAGCGGCTTGACAGCCATCGGGATCATCGGCTTGGGGATGCTGGTCGTAAGCGGCCGCAGCCGAGTTCCGAATCCGCCCGCCATGATAACGGCTTTCATGTGTATTCCTTAAAAAAAGCGTTCAGCAGTCAGCGCTCAGCGGCTACCGGTTTAGATTGAAGACTGAAGGCGTTCAGGTTCAGCCCCTTGCCCCTTCAGTCTTCGGCCTTCAGTCTTTCCACCTACGTTCAAGGAGTATAGGTACCCGGGTTGAATGCTGTCAAGACCATTATCAGCCAAAGGGAGTGGCGGTGACGAGTGAAGTTCAAGGTTTGAGGTATGACGTTGGACCTTGCCCGTTGAGCGCCGAAAGTTGGCGTTAAAAGCAGGATCAACACAACAGGTATATGATTGTATGAGTGATAAACGGCAAAATAAACGTCTATTTAGCTATAACTGGACTTATTTCGGAAGTTTCGTCGAAATATTCGGATAATCGTCCTTGCGAATGAGAGCCACACTGCCTATAGTAATTAGCACTCTCCACAATAGAGTGCTAACAGAACAGTTAGCTGCTGAGATGCTTGTTGTGTGGTGCTTGAGGATAAACCGTATCGCCTGCCTGCGTCTATCGCACAGGCAGGGAGTCTTGCTGGAGCGCATCTGCTCGGCGGAGAAAGGAGTGAGCGATCGTGAGGGTGAAGCCACTGCACGACCGAATCCTGGTGAAGCGCCTGGAAGAGAAAGAAGTCAAGAAGGGCGGGATCATTATTCCCGATACAGCGAAAGAGAAGCCTCAAGAAGGCGAGGTCATTGCCGTTGGCCCCGGCAAGATCGGCGATGATGGGAAAAGACAGCCGATGGATGTGAAGGCCGGCGACAAGATCCTCTTCGGTAAATATTCCGGCTCGGAGGTGAAGCTTAACGACGAGGAACTGCTGATCATGCGGGAGGAAGACGTTCTCTGCATCCTGCAATAGCAGGTCTGCGGGGCGTCGACGAAGCGATCGCCATTTCGTGGTCAAACACTGATACAGATGAAGGAGGAAAGCTGATATGCCAGCGAAGCAATTGCTGTTTGATGAGGAGGCAAGGCGAAAGATTCAAAAGGGTGTCGACCTCCTTGCCACCGCTGTGAAGGTAACCCTGGGTCCCAAGGGGCGCAATGTGGTACTCGACAAGAAGTTCGGTGCTCCGAATATCACGAAGGACGGGGTCACGGTGGCCAAGGAGATCGAGCTTGAAGATAACTTTGAGAATATGGGCGCCCAGATGGTGAAGGAGGTCGCAAGCAAGACCTCCGATGTGGCCGGAGACGGCACCACCACCGCCACCGTATTGGCTCAGTCGATCTTCCGGGAGGGGATCAGGAACGTGACGGCCGGCGCGAACCCGATGGCGTTGAAGCGGGGGATCGAGAAGGCCGTTGAGGGCATCGTGGAAGAGCTCAAGAAAATCTCCAAGCCGACCAAGGGGAAGAAAGAGATCTCCCAGGTTGCCACCATTTCCGCGAATAACGACAAAACAATCGGCGAGCTTATCGCCGATGCCATGGAGAAGGTCGGCAAAGACGGGGTCATCACCGTTGAGGAAGCCAAGAGCATGGAAACGACCCTCGAGGTGGTTGAAGGGATGCAGTTTGACCGAGGTTACACGTCACCCTACTTTGTGACCGATCCTGAGCGGATGGAGGGAGTTCTGGAGAACCCCCTGATCCTGATCCACGAAAAGAAGATCAGCAATCTGAAGGATCTTCTGCCTGTGCTTGAGCAGATTGCCAAGATGGGTAAGCCGCTGCTGGTGATTGCTGAGGAGGTTGAGGGCGAAGCGCTGGCCACCCTGGTGGTCAACAAGCTGCGCGGGACCCTGAGCTGCGCGGCGGTCAAGGCTCCCGGTTTTGGCGATCGGCGTAAGGAGATGCTGAAGGATATCGCGGTGCTCACCGGCGGCGAGGTGATCTCTGAGGAGCTGGGGATCAAGCTGGAGAATATCCGACTGGACGACCTGGGCAAGGCGAAGAAGGTAGTCATTGACAAGGAGAATACCACTATCATCGAAGGGGCCGGCGCTCAGAAGGAGATCGAGGGCCGCATCAAGCAGATCCGGGCCCAGGTCGAGGAGTCGACCTCGGACTACGATAAGGAGAAACTGCAGGAGCGGCTGGCCAAGCTCGCCGGCGGCGTGGCGGTCGTCAAGGTTGGAGCGGCCACCGAGATCGCCATGAAAGAGAAGAAGGCCCGCGTTGAGGATGCGCTGAACGCGACTCGCGCGGCCGTCGAAGAGGGAATCATTCCGGGCGGCGGCGTCGCCCTCCTTCGGGCGTCGAGAGTCATCGAAAAGTTGAAGCTCGAAGGCGACGAAAAGGTCGGCGGCGACATCGTTCGACGGGCACTGGAGGAGCCGATCCGCCAGATCGCAGAAAATGCAGGGGTTGAGGGCTCGATTGTTGTCCAGAAGGTCCGAGAGAATAACGGTTCGTACGGCTTTAACGCCGAGACGGAGACGTACGAAGATTTGATGGTGGCCGGGATCATCGACCCAACCAAGGTCGCTCGGATCGCACTGCAGAATGCGTCGAGCATCGCGTCGCTGATGATCACTACCGAGGCGCTGGTGACCGAGGTTCCGGAAAAGGAGAAGACGCCGCCGATGCCGCCAGGTGGCCACGGCGGGATGGGCGACATGTACTAATAAAACAGGGGTCAGCGATTAGTTATCAGCCCAAAAAACCCCCAGGGGGAATCCCCTGGGGGTTTTTTGTTTACTTGGATGCTACCAGCTTTCAGTGATCAGCTTTTCGCACCGAGCGGAAGAGGCTGTCAGTCTAACCACCTGCTTTTGGCGCTGAGTGCTAACTGCTGAACGCTACTTTTTTGAACTAGCCCTTCGATGTTTCCTGATGTGGTCCACTCATGGTCTTCTCATCAAACAGGGTAATCTTCCAGGCTCCATCGACCAGATCGACGAAGAGGGAGACCGTTTTATAAATGGGCTCACCCTCTTTTCTCTTGATAGTCATCTGATACAGGGCGTACGAATGTTTTCCCTCTCTGCTCTGTTCCTTCAGGTTGTACGAGACCTCCTGCTCTCCCGCAGCCCCTGCAGCAGCAGCCCCGGCCGCCTCGATCTTCTGGGCCATCTCAGGGTTCGCCAACGCCTTCGCCTCCTGAGCGTTCCCTTTCTTATAATAGAGATCCATGAACTGCTCTGCTACGCCTATGGGATTCCCTTTCCCCTCTCCTCCTCCGCCGCCGCAGCCGGCAAGGAAAACTACGGTTAAGATAAACATTCCTGTCACAACGTTTCTCAGCTTCACTGTCACCTCCGTAGAAAGTTAAAGTGTTAGAATGGACTCCTGTTCCAAGCAACGCTTCCCGGATGGTGGGCCATCGAGGGGGGATCAACGGGCAGGCTTCGGTAATCACCTTTCCGTACGATCTTCAAGACCACATCTGGCCGCTCAAGAACAAAACACGTTTTTTTACCACAACCGATTTACCTTGTCAATCCCCATTGCGAGAGGCATAATGGTTACAATAATGCACACGCTCGCAAGGCACAAACGACTGACTATCGCGCGCCCAGCGGGGAAACCTTCCCGGACCGTTTCGTGCGGGAGCGGCGTATGACGTTTGACGCCCTGTCACTATCTGGGCCGGTCCGCAAGGGGATAGAGGCAGCTGGCTTTACTCAGTGCACGCCTATCCAGGCTGAGACGTTGCCGCTCGCCTTGGGAGGGAAGGATGTCGCCGGGCAAGCCCAGACCGGCAGTGGTAAGACGGCCGCCTTTCTGATCCCCCTCTTTGTCAAACTGCTCAGTTCAAGGCGTCCCACGCTTCCGGGCGCCCCCCGTGCCCTGATCCTGGCCCCTACACGTGAGTTGGCTGTGCAGATCCTGTGGGATGCGGAGCTGCTGGGCGGGTTCACCGGCCTGACGCGGCTCGCTGTGTATGGAGGAGTAGACTACCAGAAACAGCGGGATGCGCTGCAACAGAACGTCGACATACTCATCGGGACACCCGGGCGGCTCATCGATTACTTCAAGCAAGGGGTCTACGAGCTCTCTCAGGTCGAGGTCCTGGTTGTGGACGAGGCCGACCGGATGTTCGACATGGGATTCATCAAAGACCTTCGCTTCCTGCTGAGGCGGCTCCCCCCTTACCATAAGCGCCAGTCATTCCTCTTTTCGGCGACGCTCTCGTTCCGAGAGATGGAGCTTTCGTATGAGTTTATGAATAACCCGATCAAGGTTGCCATTTCCCCCGAGCAGGTCACGGTGGACAAGGTTGAACACCTGCTCTTTCACGTCGAGAAGCAGGAAAAATTCCGGCTGCTGCGTTGGTTGCTCCAGCGCGAGCCATGGCAACGGATTCTCATCTTTTCGAATACCAGGCAGGGCGCCGAGCGGCTCACCGACAAGCTGGTCCGGTGCGGCCTCCGGGCCGATCTGATCAGCGGTAGTATCGACCAACGCAAGCGCCTCCGGATTATCGCCAAGTTTAAAGCGGGCACGTTGCCGATCCTGGTAGCGACCGATGTCGCATCGCGCGGGCTGCATGTCGAGGCGGTCAGTCACGTGATCAACTACGACCTCCCACAGGATCCGGAGGATTACGTCCACCGGATCGGACGGACAGCGCGAGCCGGGGCGGCCGGTAAGGCGATCAGCCTGGCTGACGAGGAATATGTGTTGTCGCTCGACGCGATCGAGCGGTACATCGGATTCAAGATCCCTGTGCAGTGGCCGGATGAATCGGTGTTTGCCCCAGGGGCGGGTGTCGGTGCAGCGGCAGTCCGTAATAGCGTCCGTCCGGGGCGGAGATCAACGGAGACCGAGGACGGGTGAGCCCCTCCACCTGGAACAAGAGTTGCTAGGTGTGAGACGAGAGCAGTGCCCGGCCACGAGGAGCGGGCGCCGCCCACCCCACCAGGGAGGACGAGGATGGACCGACGATGACGCGCACGCGCAAGGTCCGGTTTGAACCGCTGGGCATCACCATTGAGTGTGAGGCGACCGAGCCGATCTTGCAGTACGCCCTGCGGCAGGGCCTCCGCCTGGTCGATTACCGGTGCGCCGACGGCGAGTGCGGCGGGTGTAAGGCCCGCATCCGCTCCGGCCAGGTCCACCTGGTCGAGCCGCCGACCCACGTCCTGTCCCCCAGCGAACAGGCCCAAGGCCACGTTCTGCTCTGTCGCACGCACGTCCAAAGCGATCTGGTTATTGAGCTGCTCGCGGGCTCCCTCCTCGCGCCGCCGCTGCGCCCTGACGCCGCGCGCCTCCTCGGCCCGCTCGTCGCCGTCGCCGACTACCTCAGTGACGGCCTGCTGGTGCTGGACGCCCAGGGCCAGCTCGTGCTGTGCAATCGGGCCGCCGCCCTGCTGCTGCGGCTCGACCCGGCCGCTCCCTCCTTGGCGGCCTACCCGGAACTGCAGGCGGTCGGCCGGACGCTACTGACCGACGCGCCGCCCGCCCCGCAGGAGGTCAAGGTCTACGACAGTCGCAACGGCCGCCTCCTGACAGCCTGGGGCGTGCCCCTCCACGGCCACGGGGGTGCAGCGCTGCTTTTGCCCGCCCAGCCGCGGCTGGAGCCACCCTCCTCCCGCAAGCCGAAGGCGATCGTCGTGGGGGCCAAGTATACCTTCACCGATCTGGTCGGCGCCTCCGCCGCCTTCCGCAATGCCACCAAGATCGGCCTGATTGCCGCCGGCAATACGCTGTCGGTCCTGATCGCGGGGG